>NZ_CP009252.1 GCF_001941345.1 Corynebacterium stationis | reverse complement strand
GTGAGGGCTCCGGGGACGAACTGGGAGGCACCCAGCAGCAGGGAGGCCCAGAACAATACGGTGGCCACCAGCCCGGCCCCGGGGATAAACCACTCGAGGATCAGGCCGATGAGCAGGAACATTCCGGAAGCCACCGGGAGGAGGATGGCGCGGTCACGCCACCACGGGGTGTGCTCATCTTCTTCGGTCATCGGTGCGGACGGTTCACAACCACAGGCAGACGTCATGACTGCTGGCCTCCGTCCGTATCGCAGCAACCGGCGACCGGGCACTGCGGGTCCAGGCAGGCGGCGTCCTCATCGACGGCGAGGGTGGTCTCCACCAGGGCGTTAAGGGCACGCGCCAGGTGGGCATCAGCAATGTCATAGCGGGTGCGCCGCCCCTCTGGCTCGGAGACCACGATCCCGCAGTCCCGCAGGCACGTCAGGTGGTTGGAGACATTCGAGCGCGTCAACTCCAGGTCCCGGGCCAACTGCGCTGGATAACCTGGAGCCTCCAGCAGGGATAACAGGATCCGGGACCGGGTGGGATCGGCCATGGCACGTCCCAGCCGGTTCATCACATCAAGACGAGAAGCAATAGTCAGCATGCACTGACCATACAGTGGGGGCTGATTAGTCTGCAATTGTCCCTCGGGTGGTCGCCCCTGGATGTCCGACGAACGTCAGGTGGGAGGTGGGGTCCTGAAACCGCGTCAGCCTGGAGGGAGATTGACCCGCGGCATGGCACACCGGCGCTCAGGATGTAGCGGGAGTCTTCTGCTTCCTAACGCCTGTCACGGCTCCGGACAACCAGCACGATGGCCCCGGCGATGACGCCGAAGAGGGCCAACCCCGCGAGGGTCAGGACTATCGGATTACTGACTACGGAGGTGGCCCCCTCGGCGGTGTTCTCGGCGGCTGTGGTCTCCTCCACAGGCTTGGCGTCGGTGCCCGTGGTGGTGGCGGTCGTTTGGGCGTCACCGACGACGGTGAAGGTGGTCTCGCTGCGGGTGGCGTGGCCGTCGGAGGAGAGGATCTGGAAGCCGATGGTGTAGTCACCTGGCCCGCCGCTGACATCCGCAGGTAGATCAAGGGTCACCAGTCGGCCGTCGATGGTCGGCTCACCACTGAACAGGAGATCACCGGAGTTCTGGTCGGTGATGGCTACGGTGCTGAAACCTTCCTGGGGAAGCCCGGAGAACTCCAGCTCGATGCTGCGCGGAAATTCTTCGACCACGTCACCGTCCGCGGGATTGCCGCCGATCACGGAGTCATGCGCGAGGGCAACCGGGGTGGCTACGACGGTCAGGGCCCCGACCGCCACAACAGTAGCCAGCACACGACGAGGGAGCGTGGGGGAGATGATCACGAAAGTCCTCCTGGGTTGGGCCGGTTCTTCAACCGGATGTGAGCGACTAAGACACCTGCCTGCGGGAGGTACCAAGACACTAGTCGGAACAGGCGGGAGGAAAGTTCCCGGCCACGGCGCCTTCACCGGGTGTTGTTCTTCCCAGGTCGGTGCCCCCTGCAGGGGGTGAACCGGGGGAAGATACCGGTCCCTGGGCAATTTACAAGAACACCCGCAGGCCCTATTAGGGTGAACCTCACGCCCGCTTCCGAGCACACCATGAGAGTGGAGGCGGCATGGACGGCGAAATGGACACAGATGACCCACCCGGTAAATAACACCCCCACTGCCACGGATACGACCGCAGGGACGACCCCCGCCATCGGGCGCCGGCCTCAGGAGCGGGTACGCCCCACGTGGCCGTTGTACCTGCTCTTTTTCGCCGTCGCAGGTGCCGTCGGCGGGACGGTTGCCTACAGCTTCCTCGGCGAATCCCTCGCGGCCCTGGGGATCCCCAACCCGGGCATCGCGACCACCTTCGGGTTGCCGTTTTTCCGTGCGGTCGGTTGGATGCTCGCTGCCCTGTCGGCCGGTTCTTTCTTGTTCGCTGCTTTCCTCATCTCCCCACGGTTGCCCGGCGGTGATCACGACCGCCTGCATCAGGCCTCGTTGAGTGTGGACGGGCACCTGGCCTCGCGTACCGGTGCGGTCGCGGCCATCTGCTTCGGACTGATCGCGTTGTTGATGATCCCGCTGGTGCTCTCAGATGTCTCCGGCACCCCCCTGGCCCAGACACTCGGCCTGGAGACCCTGACGGTGGCCGTCGAGCAGGTGGCCATGGCCCGGGTGTGGCTGATCGTCGCGCTTATTGCCCTGGTCACCGGTGGTACGGGCCTGATGAGCCGGGCGTGGATCACCCAACCACTGTTGCTCCTCGGGTCAATCCTCATGATCATCCCCCTGGGCCTGACAGGGCACTCCTCCTCGGGCGGCAACCACGACCACGGCACCAACTCCTACCTGTGGCACCTGGTCTTCTTAGTCCTGTGGGTCGGCGGACTCATGGCCCTGCTCGCCCACGGGCGTCGCCTGGGACCTGACCTGGATATTGCGCTGCGCCGCTACTCGACAATCGCCCTGGTCTCCATCATCGTCATGGCCGTGTCCGGGTTAGTCAACGCCGCCATCCGCATCGAGCTGACGGATCTGTTGACCACCCGGTACGGGTTAATCATCGTGGCCAAGACCATCGGCGTGATCATCCTCGGTGTCTTCGGGTGGATCCACCGGGCGTGGGTCATTCCGCAGGTGCAGGCCAACCCCGCTGATCGCCGCCTGTTCCGCCAGGTCGCCATCGTCGAGGTGCTTGTCATGGCGGCGGTCACCGGTATCGCCATCACCATGGGGCGCACCCCGCCGCCCTCACCGCGCATCCCGAACCTCTCGCAGATGGCCACCAAGCTCGGCTACGAGCTGTCCGAGAAGCCCACCATCCTCAACGTGTGGGGCATGTGGCGCTTTGACCTGCTGTTTGGTGCCCTCGCCCTGCTTCTGGCCGTCGGCTATCTCTCCGCTGTGTGGCGCACCCGCCAGACAGGTCACACCTGGTCAAGCACCCCCACCGCCTGGTGGTTGGCCGGATGTGTGACCCTGCTGGTGACGATGAGTTCCGGGATCGGGCTGAATATGCCCGCGGTCTTCTCGGTGCACATGGTCGGTCACATCATCTTGTCGCTGGTCATCCCCATCTTCCTGGTGATGGGTGCCCCGCTGACCCTGCTGATGACCGCCTTCGCCCCGGGGGCCCCGGGTAGGCCGAATATCCACGACTGGGTGCGCGCCTTCACCCGCAGCCGGTTGGTGGGGGTGATCACCCATCCGGTGGTCAACACCCTGCAGTTCCTGGTGTTCTTCTACGTCATGTACCTGTTCATCCCGCTCTATGAGCTGCTGATCTCCAAGTACGCGGGGCAGCTGATCATGAACACCGTGCTCCTGGTCTCCGGGTGCTTCTACGTCTGGGGGATGCTCGGCCCCGACCTGATCCCGCGCCGTCGCCCGGCCGCCGTCCGCCTGGGGTGGCTGGTCGCCTCCCTGCCCGTCCACCTGCTTGTCGGGGTCTATCTCCTGCGCCTGGACACGATCCTGGGCGAGGAGTTCTACCGCTCCCTGCTTTTGCCCTGGGAGCTCGATCTGCTCGCTGACCAACGCGCCGCCGTCCTGGCCTGGGCCACAGGTGTGGTTCCGCTGGCCTTTGTCACCTTTGCGCTCCTCCGGCAGGTGCGGGGGAGCGGCGAAAACGCCCGGGTTTCCGGGGAGTAGGCCACCACCGACCCCGGCGAGGGATCGCTGGCCTGCCAGCGATACCCGGGGCACTGGTACACCCTCACCGTCCCCGCCGACCCGGTACTTCTGGTGGGAGGTCGCCGGGAGTGGCCAGGAAGTCGGCGATAGCCGGAGTTCTGACAGGGCCACCCCGGTCGTGCCCGATTTCTCTTGAGGTCACCTACTGGCAGGGAACAGCCCTCCGGCACGTTGGGGCCACCTCCCCCGCCCCCTGTCAACCCTGGGTGAGTCGCCTGTGAGAAGGGTGGAAGAGTCGCCGACCCCGCCTGGCGGCTGGAACTTTGGGGGAAGGGGAGGTTAGTATTACGTCCGTAAATAACGGAACGGTCACAATCTAGTCTCCACCGTGCATAGCGGTGGGCTTGAGTGGGGCGGACCAACGGACAACGACGGAAGAAGATTCATGCGACTGAAGGCTCAGCGACCAGCCGGAGGAAAACACCGCAAGATCCCCACCCCGCAAACCAAGAGCCGCGTAGCCCTGGTGGCCGTGGCCACGGGCGTGGTCTCGTCTGCGGGTCTCAGTGGTGCCGCCGCCGCCACGCTGCAGACCCAGGCTGAGGCCCCGATCTCCCCGCAGGACATTGTCGGTGGCGTGCAGTTGGCCACCAATAACACCGCGCTGCCCCCGGACACGACGGAGACGGCCCCGCAGATCCTGACGATCTCGGAGTATAAGCCGGTAACCAATATCAACGAGCAGTTGGACAAGGCGGTTGAGTACGCCGCCGAGCGCACCGAGGCCGCCCGCGCTGAGGCTGCACGTCTGGAAGCAGAACGGATTGAGGCAGAACGCCTGGCCAACGCCTCATCCGTGGTCAAACCCACTGAAGGCACCTTCACCTCCGGTTTCGGTATGCGCTGGGGCAGCCTCCACGCAGGACTAGACATCGCCAACGTCGTGGGCACCCCAATTCTTGCGGCCATGGGCGGCACCGTCATCGACTCCGGCCCGGCTTCCGGTTTCGGCCAGTGGATCCGCATCCAGCACGATGACGGCTCCATTGCCGTCTACGGCCACATGGAAACCCTCGATGTCAGCGTGGGTGAGCAGGTCACCGCCGGCCAGAAGATCGCCGGCATGGGTAACCAAGGTTTCTCCACCGGTTCCCACCTGCATTTTGAGCTCTACCCGACCGGCAGCGGCGCCGTCGACCCCGCCCCCTGGTTCGCCCAGCACGGCATCACCTTCTAACCTTCCCCCACCCGGGAGAAAACCCGGTCCTGACCCTCAGGCCAGCGTCTGTGGTCCGGGTGTCAACATGCTCCAGGTCATCTCGCACTCCTCCGCCGAGGGCACCGAGGAGTAGTACAGGGGATTGTGTACTGTCTACGATTATGAGCACGGTGACCGTCACTCACACCTCGGCGTTGTCCCGGGTGGGCCATGCCCTGTCTGATGACACCCGGACCGGGATCCTGTTGGCCTTGCGCCACGGGCCCGCCCGACCCTCGGACCTGGCCCGGCAGTTGGATGTCTCCAAACAGGTGATGTCGAATCAGTTGGCCTGTCTGCGCGGATGCGGGCTGGTGGCCGCCACCCCGGAGGGGCGCAACGTCTGGTATTCTCTGGCTGATCCCCAGCTGGGTCACGCCCTTGGCGAGTTACTGGAGTTGGTGGTCACCATCGATCCGGCCTGTTGTTCGCCGGACGGATGCACCTGCTGATGACCGTCTCGGTCCTGGAGGACTTCGTCGCCACCTTGCCGGGTCCCCCGGGGCCCACGGCCTCGACACCCCTTAATTTCCACCAGAGATAGAACGGACCCCTCGTGAGCACCCCCACCAACCGCACCACCTCCGCCCGGCCCTCCGGAAATTGGAGAAAAGCCCAGATCATTGTCTGGGTGTTATTGGCAATCGTCGTCATCGCCGGAATCGTCGCCTTTTTCCTCGGCCGATCCGACTCCGCTTCTGCGCCCGCCCCGGAAACCGTGGCCAGTGATGCGGGACAGGTGGTCCGGGACAACAGTCGGGTGCTGTCCCAGGCGCCGAACGAGAAGGCCGTGCTGGTGGAGTTCCTCGACTTCGAGTGCGAGGCCTGCCGGGCGGCTTACCCCTTCGTGGAGGAACTGCGTGCGGAGTACTCCGACACCGTCACCTTCGTCAACCGTTACTTCCCGCTGCCAGGCCACCCCAACTCCATGACCGCGGCCATCGCCGTCGAGGTTGCCGCCCAGCAGGGACAATACGACGCGATGTACCAGCAGATGTTCGAGACTCAAGAACAGTGGAGTCACACCACCGAGGACCGAGGCCCGGTCTTCCGTGGTTTCGCTGAGGATCTGGGTCTGGACATGGCCGCCTTTGACGCCGCTGTGGCCGATCCTGCCACCGAGGAACGGGTCCGACTCGATGTGGCTGACGGCACGGCCCTGGGTGTGCGCGGCACCCCGACTTTCTTCCTCGACGGTCAGCTCCTGACCCCGGACTCCCTGGAGCAGTTCCGGGCCGAGGTCGACGCGGCCGCCGCCGACTAATCCGAATCCATGATGCACCCAGCCCCCGCCGACGACAATGAGGTTCTTGTGACCGAGACGAACGACGACACCTTCCTGCCTGTCTTTGCCCGCCAGCGTCCTTTCGCCCTCATCCTGCTGGTCACCGGCGTGATCGGCTGGGTGGCCTCCGGTATCCTGGTGCTTGAACGCCTGGCCCTCTACGAGGACGCCGAGCATGTCACCACCTGTGACATCAACGCCCTGGTCTCCTGCGGAAAAGTGATGGGCACCTGGCAGTCCGAACTCTTCGGCTTCCCCAACCCGTTGACCGGCATTGTCGCCTTCGCCGTGGTCATCACCACCGCGATGGCCATGCTGTCGGGGGCACGCTTCGCCGACTGGTACTGGGGAGGTCTGCAGGCGGGTGTGACCGTGGGCCTGCTGTTCATCATCTGGCTGTGGTACCAGGCGCTGTTCGTCATCCATATTTTGTGCCTGTACTGCATGGTGGTGTGGGCGATGATGGTCCCGCTGTTTATCCTGCTCACAGTACGCAACCTCGCCCACGGCCTCTTCCCCGCCTCCCCTGCTGTGGTGCGGTTTGCCTCCCAGTGGGCAGGCACCCTGATCGCCGTGGTGTACGTCGCTGTGGCGGCCTCGGTATTTATCACCTTCTACTCCGCGTTCACGGGAGGATAACCCCCCCCGAGCACACGGTCCCTTAAGAAACGGGCATTCCACCGTCTCGATGCCACAGATCCACCGGACCACCCTTCAGGACTGTTACGAGTGGGTCGGTGAGGGCGCGGTGTCAATATCAGCAAAGAGCACCGGTGCTCGCTGACTGGTGCTGTTGCAAAGTTGGGCCAGGGTCGAAAAGCCCAACCTCAAGACATCAGTTGTCCTTGCTCCGGGGTGCTTAAGCCGTCTCGAAGACCCGGTTGACGATCACCTCGTCCGGGTTCGGTTGCCCGTAGGCAAACATCGTGCCTTGCCCTTTCCGCAATGAGTGCATCGCCTCCATCCCTTTCAACGTCCGATATGCAGATGTCCGGTTCTTAAACGCGCCTTTCGGCCCGAGGATCCGCTTCAGCCGACCATGGTCGCCTTCCAGGATGTTGTTGAGGTATTTCACCTGCCGGTGTTCCACTGTTGGCGGGCAGATTCCCTCCGCCTTCAGCTCGGATATTGCCTTGGCCAGAGCTGGTGCCTTGTCGGTGTTGATGACCCGCGGGGACCCGGCTGACGCATTGGATCTGAGGGCCTTGGCCAGGAAACGCTTCGCTGCGGCCACGTTCCGCTTCGGAGAGAGGTAAAAGTCCAGGGTCTGGCCACCGGCGGTGATCGCCAGATCAGAGGTAGCACCACCTGCCGCCGACCCGGATATAGGTCTCATCCACCCGCCAGGAACTGGCCTGCCAGTCAGGTACCTGCCGGTACCACCGTGTTTGCTTGTCCAGCTCAGGGGCATATTTCTGGACCCAGCGGTAGATCGTGGTGTGATCGACCGGCACGCCCCGCTGAAGTCATCATTTCCTCCAGATCGCGGTAGCTCACCCCGTAGCGGCAGTACCACCGCACTGCCCACAGAATGATGTCACGGGGGAAATGACGACCGGAGAAGATACCCATGGCTGTGATTATTTCACGTCGATCTTCCTACTGCCCCAACTTTGCAACAGCACCCTCCCAGGTCTCTACGCAGTTCTCCCAGGAGACTGCGGACAGCTTCTTCACCGTGGCGGACACACCCTACTCCCAGCAGGTGAAACGTTGGCTCGCGCGGCGATACGGACTGCTGTGCCGGGTAACATCGGCGACACGGTGGCATGTTTGTAGAGCCATAGCGGCCCAATGCGGTTCGGTATTACCGCCGGGAAACTGATCCGATCTCAGACTGCCCCGTAGATAGGAGGAAGCCATGCCCCGGATGTCGACCGCAGAAGCGTTGTTCTGCCGCAGTGCACTGTGGCATTTTCTGGCCCCGAGGATGATTCCCTGGGCGACTCAGGACTGCTCCCTCGCTGGACGCGTTCTGGAGATCGGCGGTGGCAGCGGAGCGATGGCTGAAGCAATCATCCACTCCCACGGGCAGGTGAACCTCACAACGACCGACGTCGATCCGGCCATGGTCCAGGCCGCGCAGCGATCCCTCGCAGGACTGCCCATTGAGGCACGTCAGGCTGATGCCACTGCCCTGCCCTTTGCAGACGAGTCCTTCGACATGGTGGTGAGCTTTCTCATGCTCCATCACGTGGTCGAGTGGGAGCAGGCGGTGGCTGAGGTGGCTCGGGTCCTGCGCCCAGGCGGGTTGTTCGTGGGATATGACCTGCTCTCCTCGCGCGTCGCGGGCTGGCTTCACCGGGTCGATGGCTCCCCGCACCGCCTCATCGAGGCCGATGCCTTCGAATCCGCCCTGGAACAAGCTGGTCTGGACCCACTCCGCCTTCGCTCCACTGGCGGGGGTCTGGTCCTGCGGTTCGTAGTACACAAGTCGAGTATCACCGACCACAACCCGAGTAACTCTGGGCACGGTACGTAGCTGCTTCGCGAAGATAAGCTCCAACCAATGAGACCAGGTCATCCCCGGTGACGATGACCGGTGCGGGATGTGGTGTGGTGCTCATTTCGCATCCTGATGGCTATGGCCGGTTCACCCGGCAGACAAGCGGGCCACGATGTACCGTCTCTGCCCACTCAGAGGACATCCGCCACGCCGTCTAGAGCGGCCGTCACCAAGGGAACATCCCCGTCACGGGCAGCCACCACCGGTGGGATGCTCCTGACTCGTCCGCGACGTCGTCCGTCAGGGATGGAACGACCACGTCTACCGACTGGCCCGACAGGTGCTCACCCAGGACGAGGACTAACTCGTCCTAGGGCAGAAACCAAAGAGGTAAGCACCCAGGAACCTCAACCAGATGGTGGAGGAGCCCGAGGTGCTGAGGTTGCGGTTGGTGGGTCTTACTCTGCCGGGGCGATCTCGCTTTCGGTGACCCACTTGTGATTGGTCATGGTCATCCCGTCGACGGTGAGATCAACCATGTAGACCGTCTCATCCGTGGAATAGTCGATGGTGGCCTCCACACCCTTCATTCCCGACATGTGCTCGGCATCCAAGACGACCTCGGACCCCTCCGGCAGGGGGGCCTGGCCCGGATCGACAAGCTCCTCGTGGACCACCCACCGGTGGTCGGTGACCGGGTCCCCGCCGTCGGTGGGGGTGTAGCTGACCGAGTAGGTCGTGGTGTCAAACGCCCCGGAAATGGTGGCGGTGGCCCCGTCCATGCCGGGCATGTGGTCAGCGGTGAGGATGACCTCGGTGCCCACCGGGTAGGTGGGATTTTCCTCTGCTGCGATCCCTGCCGGGGGTTGCCCACCATCAGCCGGATGGTCATGGCCCTCTGCACCCATCTGATGGTTCATGCCAGTCTCCTCGGAGGACTGTGTGGCCGTCTCCGAGGTTGTGGTGGTCGTGGTCTCGGGGGCATCGGATGCAGTGTCGTCCGTGCAGGCGGCCAGGGCCAGGGAGGAGGTCAGGGCGAGGGCGGCGAGGGCAATGGTGCGCTTCATGATAATGCTTTCTAGGTTTCTTGGTTGGTGCAGGAGCTGAGACTCAGCGAGGGATGGTGCTTCAAGTGCGTCGTGGTTTATCACTCCTCCTGCTCGATAGGTGCCACTGGGTGGAGGCTGTGGGTAGGGCAGCGTCCGGCTCTTGGGAGCCTGTGGCCGACCCACTCGGCGTAGCTACGGCCGAGCATTCGCCACGTTACTTAGGGAGTTTTTAGCGGCTGGTAGCCGCTAGGTGGAGGTTGGGGTTCTTCATGAAATCTTCATGGTCCAGCCCTGGATTCCGGCCAGTCGGGCCTCTAGGGTTGAGGGTGTGGGCCGGTCGGCTCGACCGGCCCGCCTTTCCGGACCGAATTGAGATATGGAGAACGACATGACCCATCACGTACACGCCATGCTGGAGACCCACCCGAAGGACCTAGGCCAGATCGACAAGGACAAACTGGCCGAATGCATCACCGCCTGCTTCGAGTGCGCCCAGACCTGCACCGCCTGCGCGGATGCCTGCCTGGGTGAGGACATGGTCGCGGAGCTGACCACCTGCATCCGCCTCAACCTCGACTGTGCTGACATCTGTACGGCCACCGGCCGGATGCTCTCCCGGCCCACCGACTGGAATGTCACCCTTATCCGCTCCGTCCTGGAGGCTTGTCGTACTGCCTGCCAGGCCTGTGGAGAAGAATGCGCCCGCCACGCTGAGATGCACGAGCACTGCACGGTCTGCGCCGAGGCCTGCCGCCGGTGCGAGCAGGCCTGTACTGAGCTGCTCGCCACCCTAGCCTAACCCGACCCATGACCACTAGCCGGCGACGCCTGCCCCGCATCCCGGCCCGACCCGGGCGAGATCAGGGTGTTGAGCACGTCCGCTGTGGCCGACGAGGACATCTCACCTGAGACACCGTCCAATAGGGGTGGCCCTTCGAGTGCTATCGGCCCATGCCGGACTCGAGCGGCCACCCTTTTATCGTCTCCCCACCTCAGAGACGGATCCCCGGCCAGTGCAAGCCCGGCAGAAAAGCCGGTCACCACGCGAGCTCGGCAAACGCCCTGCCGTTCGGGCGAGGTCAAGGCAGCACTGAAGGGCACCGGGCGGTCGTGAGCACCCTCCCTACTTGCCCTGATCACTCACACCCTTGCTATATACCCCCTGTGGGTATAGGGTAGCTATTAACCGAAGGGGCGCCCCCGCTCGGAGGATACTTCGTCACCTCCAAAAGCATTTCCCAGCGAAAGGACATTCACAATGGCAACCGTCACCAAGAACTACATGGTCGAAGGCATGACCTGCGGCCACTGCAAGGCCTCCGTCGAGGAGGAGGTCGGCGAGGTCGCCGGCGTGAACTCTGTGGAAGCTACCGTCGACAACGGCCGCATGGAGGTTACCGGGGAGGACTTCACCGACGAGGATGTCGCCGCCGCCGTCAAGGAAGCCGGCTACGCCGTCAAACCCTAAGCGCTCCCCCATAAGGCCCGTCCCCCCGCATTGTGTGGCAGCGGGATCGGGCCCTTTCCCCATTCGCGACCCTGCAAGGGACACCCGCCCTTGTTCCATACCGGTAGGGGGTACAGGTTTAGCGGTAGTGGGCGGCGGGGAATGCTGCCTAATCCAGACAATAAACACCGATGTGCTCTCAATGAGGACTGATAACTGATGACCCAGACGCAACCAGCGGTCGATCTGCTCCAGATCGACCTCGGCGTGACCGGCATGACGTGCACTTCGTGTTCGTCGCGGGTGGAACGCAAGCTCAACAAGCTCGATGGTGCGGAGGCGAGCGTCAACTTCGCCACCGAGTCGGCTTCTGTGAGCTACGACCCGAACAAGGTCGACCCGGACAAGCTCATCGAGACCGTCAAGGCCACCGGTTACGGTGCCTTCACCATGGCCGGTGCTGACGACACCCCGGCAGACACCGGGGATGACGGGGACCCCGCATCGCCGGCCTCAGAGGGCTCCGGGGCACAGGGCCAGGTGGATGCGGCCCGCGAGCATGAGGCCGCTGACCTGAAGAAGCGCCTGATCATCTCCGCGCTGCTCACCGTGCCGATCGTCCTACTGAGCATGATCCCCGCATTGCAGTTCACCCACTGGCAGTGGGCCGTGCTCACGATGACCACCCCGGTGTTCTTCTGGGGCGGCGCCCCCTTCCACAGGGCCACCCTGGTCAACCTGCGCCACGGTGCGTTCACCATGGACACGCTGATCACACTCGGCACAACGGCGGCCTACCTGTGGTCGTTGTGGGCCCTGTTCATCGGTAACGCCGGTATGCCGGGCGTGACGATGGAAATGCACCTGCTGCCGACAAACTCCACAATGGACGAGATCTACCTGGAGACCGCCGCGGTGGTGATTTCCTTCCTGCTGCTGGGCCGGTGGTTTGAGACCAAGGCCAAGGGCCAGTCCTCCGCGGCGCTGCGCGCCCTGCTTGATATGGGTGCCAAGGACGCCGCCGTCATCCGCGACGGTGCGGAGGTTCGCGTGCCGGTGGGCCAGCTGAAGGTCGGGGATGTCTTCGTCGTCCGCCCGGGTGAGAAGATCGCCACCGACGGCCGTGTCACCGAAGGTACCTCCGCCATCGACGAGTCCATGCTCACCGGTGAGTCCGTGCCCGTGGAGGCCACCGCAGGCTCCACGGTCACCGGGGCGACCCTGAATACCTCGGGCCGGCTGCTGGTGGAGGTCACCCGCACCGGTGCCGAGACCACCCTGGCGCAGATGGCCCGGCTGGTCACCGACGCCCAGGCGAAGAAGGCCCCGGTCCAGCGCCTGGTCGACCGGATCTCCCAGATCTTTGTGCCCGTCGTCATCGTCGTGGCCGTTCTTACCCTGTTGGTCCACGTCTTCCTTGGCCACGGCTTGGCTCCGGCGTTCACCGCCGCGGTCGCCGTGCTGATCATCGCCTGCCCGTGTGCGCTCGGCCTGGCCACCCCGACCGCCCTGCTCGTGGGCACCGGCCGGGGTGCCCAGCTGGGTCTGCTGATCAAGGGCCCGGAAGTGCTGGAATCGACCAAGAAGGTCGACACCATTGTCATGGACAAAACCGGCACCGTCACCTCCGGCGTCATGTCCGTCACGGGGGTGACCCCCGGCGAGGGCTTCGATGCCGAGGACGTGCTGGCCAAGGCCGCGGCCGTCGAAGCCGCCTCCGAGCACCCCATCGCCCAGGCCATCGCCCGCGAGGGCGAGCGCACCAGGGCGCTGCCCGAGGTCACCGGCTTTACCAACACCGCCGGCCGGGGCGTGACCGGCACCGTCGACGGGCACACCGTCACCGTCGGCCGCCCTGCCGGCGACCTGCCCGCACCCCTGCAGTCCGCCTTCACCGACGCCCAGGACCTGGGAGGCACCCCGGTGGTCATCCAGATCAACGGCCGCAACGCCGGGGTGATCACTGTCCGTGACACCGTCAAGCCGACCTCCGCCGAGGCCGTCGCCGGACTGCGGAAGCTGGGCCTGACCCCGATGCTGCTGACCGGCGACAATGCCGGCGCCGCGAAGGCGGTGGCCGCGGAGGTCGGCATCGACGCAGATCACGTGATCGCCGAGGTCATGCCGGACGACAAGGTCGCGCAGGTCGAGCGCCTGCAGAACGACGGCCGGCGCGTGGCCATGGTCGGCGACGGGGTCAACGACGCCGCCGCGCTCGCCCAGGCCGACCTGGGTCTGGCCATGGGGGCGGGCACCGACGTGGCCATCGAGGCCTCCGACATCACCCTGATGAACAACGACCTGCGCTCCACGGTCGACGCCATCCGACTGTCACGTCGCACCCTGGGCACCATCAAGGGCAACCTGTTCTGGGCGTTTGCCTACAATGTGGCACTCATCCCGGTCGCCGCCCTAGGCCTGCTCAACCCGATACTCGCGGGTATCGCCATGGCGTTCTCCTCCGTGTTCGTCGTCTCCAACTCCCTGCGCCTGCGCGGATTCACATCCAGCCACAGTGCGGCAACCCCCGCACCGACCACGACTGAGGCCGGCACCAGGCAGCCGGCCAACGCCTGACCCCCATCCCCTTCTACCGATAAGGACACCCACCCCATGTCTGACTCCTCTTGCGGCTGCGGCCACTCCGACAACACCCAGACCTCCGCTCCGGAGTCCCTGACCCTCACCTCTACCCCGGCAAACGCCGAGGGCACCATCGGCGAGACGGCCGAATGCCCCGTCATGGCCGGCACCCCGGTTATCAAGGCCGAGGCAGAAGCCAAGGGCCTCTACCGTGACTTCGAGGGCCAGCGTTACTGGCTCTGCTGCCCCGGCTGCGGCCCGAAGTTTGACGCCAACCCCGCCCAGTACGCCCACGCAGGCTGATATCTGCCGACCATCCAGCAGGATAACGTCACAGGGCGTGGTGGCCGCCAGGTCACCACGCCCTGTTCCACACTCTCGGGCCTGTCCTCCTGATCGAACTGCGCACTGACCCAGGACGTACCGGCCCACCCCTTTTAGCAAGGAGACCATCATGGATGCCCTCACCCCTGATCAGACCGTTCCCGCCGACGATGCGTCAGGCACCTGCTACCCCACCCACGGTTATATCAACGACAAGGACCGCTACCTCGCCCGCCTCAAGCGCATCGAGGGCCAGGTCCGGGGTCTTCACCGCATGGTCGACGAGGAGCAGTACTGCATCGACATCCTCACCCAGGTCTCCGCGGTCAACTCCGCGCTGCGCAACGTTGCCCTAGGCCTGCTGGATGACCACATGAAGCATTGTGTGCGCGACGCCGCCCAGCTGGGAGGCGAGGAGGCGGATGCGAAGTTCCAGGAAGTCACCGACGCCATCGCCCGCTTCGCCCGCTCCTAACCACAACGGCAACCGAACCGGGCGAACGAACGGGCCTGACCCCCGTTTAGTGGACACGCTGGAACTGGTCCAGACTGGACCGGAAAAAGCAGATCACTATGCCGAAAAACACCTACTCCGATGAGTTCAAAGCCGATGCGGTCCGGCTCTACGAGACCACCGAGGGAGCCTCGTATTCCTCGATCTCGGAAGACCTTGGGATCGCCCGCGGCACGCTGAAAACCTGGGTCCACAAGGCCCGTAAAGAACGCGGCGAGACTCCGGCCTCCACTTCGACCACAGCTCCCGCAGGGGACGGGCAGCCAACTGGCGAAGAGGAGCTGGTCCGCCTGCGGTCAGAGGTCCAACGCCTGAAAGCCGAAACGCAGAAGCTGACGACCGAACGCGACATTTTACGCAAGGCGGCCAAATATTTCGCGGGAGAGACGAACTGGTGAGCCGCTTCCAGTTCGTTGACGACCACCACACCACCCACGGGGTGAAGCGGCTGTGCCAGGTACTCGGCTTGAACCGGTCGAGCTACTACAAATGGCGTGCCGGACGCGACGCCCGCGCCGCCCGCCGGGACGGGCCTGACCCCCGTTTAGTGGACACCCCCCACACTCTGGTAGCTGTTCCCGATACGCGCGGCGATCTGCTTCACCGGCTCGCCAGCGTCGAGCCCATCGGCGATCTCTATTCGATCATCCTGCGACAACTATCTGCCGCTAATCAAAATGTCGATCAATCTCCCGCTGCCAGCGTCGACGAACCACACCGACCCGCAACTGAGCGGCACTCTAACCTCGACTGCGGCTGCCGAGCCGCTCAACCCTTGCCAGATCAGCTCGAAGCAGCGACGCTCCACCCCACCGGTGACTTTTTCCACGCCCAGCGCACTGAATCGGCCTGAGTTTTTCGGAAACTACGGTTAAAAGCCTTACTGGGCTTTTCGGGTGATGTTGAATTCCTCGTAGTCCTGCTCGTATTCGATCGGGGGAACGTCACCGATCGACGAGTGCAGACGCTGGTGATTGTACCAGTAGACCCACGAGGCCGTTTCCGTTTCGACCTCCTGGGCATCCCTCCACGTACGACGTGGATCGAAGCGGATGAGCTCGGTTTTGTAGAGCCCGATCGTCGACTCCATCATCGCGTTGTCCAGGGCGTCACCCACGGAGCCGATCGAGCCCTGCAGTCCGGCGTCTGTCAGCGCGTCCGTGAACGCCAGCGACGTGTACTGCGCACCGGCATCGGAGTGATGGACAATGCCGGTGGCGGTGAAGCCCATCCGCGTCCGTTTCCGGCTGAACAACGCGTGTTCCAGGGCCATGAGCACCATCCGGGTGACCACCCAGCCGAGGATCATCCGCGAGTACGCGTCGACGATGAAGGCGACGTAGCAGAATCCCTTGCTGGTCCACACGTAGGTGAAGTCCGCGATCCACCACTGATCCGGACGCGTCGGATGGCTCCACCGCCGGTTGATCAGGTCCGGGTGCCGACGGTGGGCAGGGTGGGCCACGGTCGTTTTCTTGCAGTGCATCCCTCGTGAGACACCGTGGATGCCGGTGATCTTCATCAGCCGTTCGACCTGGTCACGCCCGATGGTCATGCCGTCGCGTATGGCGGTCTTCCAGAGCTTGCGCCGGCCGTAAACCTTGCGGTTTCCCTCCCACAGCCGAAAGATGCGGTGGGCATCGTAGGCCTCATCCAGCTCAGCTTCTGAGGGGCCGAAGCCGCGGGCCTGGTGGGCGTAAAAGGTGCTCGGGGCAATCGCGATGCCATGGGCAGTCAAGGTTTCGCAGATTGGCTCGACCCCGAAGCGCTTCCGGTAGGTGCGGATGAACTCCACGATCACCGAAGTTTGCGGTCGAGCTCCGCCTGAGCGAAAAAGCCGACTTAGACTCAACCCGTGAGTGCAACACCATCTCCGCCCACCTCATGAAGGGGAGAATCAGATGGCCACAATCGGACGGCCAGGCTTACCCAAAGATCAACGCCAGAAAGTCTGGGATCTATGGAAGACCGGTTCTTCCCTCAGCGAAATATCACGTGAAGTCGGTTCCCCGCCAGGATCAATCTTTTCCATTCTCCTGCCCCGGGGAGGGATTTATCTTCCCGCGCAGAAACACCGCCCAGGCTCTCTTACGCTGGCAGAGCGTGAAGAGATCTCCCGCGGTATAAGCGCCGGGATGTCCTGCCGCGCCATTGCCCGGATGCTCAACCGCTCGGCGTCGACCATCAGCCGCGAAATCAACCGCAACAAGGGCCGTCAGGCTTACCGCGCCATCGATGCCGATGATCGATCTTGGCGCCGTGCCCGACGACCGCAACGCTGCACACTCGCCAAGAACCCGGTCCTGCGCGGATACGTGGCCGCGCGCCTGCGTGAAGACTGGTCACCGGAACAGATCGCCGGACGACTCAAGATCACCTACTCTCCCACCTCGCGGATGCAGATCTCTCACGAGTCGATCTACAAATCACTGTTCATCCAGTCCAGGGGTGTGTTGCCGAAAGCCCTGCAGAAACGTCTCCGTTCCCGCCGGCCGATCAGGAAGGCACGCTCCAACACGACCAGTGGGCAGTGGCGCTCCCAGATCAAAGACGCCGTGCCGATCTCCCAGCGCCCGGCGGAGGGAGATGACCGGGCCCAGATCGGGCACTGGGAGGGAGATCTCGTCATCGGCTCCGGTCAGTCGCAGATCGCTACGGTGGTCGAACGCGCGACTCGGTTGACGCGGGTTGTGCACGTCCACTCCCGTCATGCGGCATCCGTGACAGCAGGACTCGTTCGTGAATTGCGGCATCTGCCGGATAGGGCGAAGCGGTCGTTGACGTGGGACCGGGGAATGGAATTGGCCGGTCATAAAGAAGTCGCTGCCGGTACGGGGATGAAGGTGTATTTCGCTGATCCTCATTCCCCGTGGCAACGTGGAACAAACGAGAATACTAACCGGTTGTTGCGGCAGTACTTTCCGAAGAAGTCATCGATGAAGGGCTTCAGTCAGGCCGATCTTGATGAGGTCGCTGACAAGCTCAACAACCGTCCCCGCAAGGTTCTCGGGTTCCGTACCCCCCGCTGAGCAGTACGAAGTGATGTTGCGTTGACGGATTGAACCCAAGGACGCCGTCTTCAAAATCTCATTGGCACGTCGCAGCTTGGCCACTTCCTTGGCCTGCTCGTCGTAGGCGGCCTGGAGTTGCTCGTAGGACAAGGAACTGGGCTCAGGAGCTTCGGCCTGCTTTTCCTGTTTGCGGATCCAGTTGCGCAAGGTGGATTCCTTCACGCCGAGAAGCTCGCCGATTTCCCGGCGAGCACCTGCCTTGGAGATGTCGCCTTCCTCCAGGCGTTCGAAG
Organism: Corynebacterium stationis; assembly: GCF_001941345.1. Classification (NCBI taxonomy): domain Bacteria; kingdom Bacillati; phylum Actinomycetota; class Actinomycetes; order Mycobacteriales; family Corynebacteriaceae; genus Corynebacterium; species Corynebacterium stationis. Next base: position 35,624 of record NZ_CP009252.1, on the reverse strand, counting down.
TACATGCGCACCGCGCGGTCCTGCGTGGCTGCGTCGTACTGACTGGGTCGTGCCATGCTGATCTTCCTCCTAGGGTAAAACCTAGTCTCCGACCAACCCAGGCCACCTCACACCATCTGAATCCCTCATCTGGTCAGGATTCGCAATGATGACTGGAAACCGTCAACCTTCCGCTTCCGATTCGTTGCTTGCCGGACGCAAAGACATGAAAAGCGCAGTCGATATGGGCTCAAACGATACCTGTTTCGAGCGCGATGAGTGCGATGTTGAGTGCAATGATTCCGGCAGTGACGAGCCAGCCCATCGCCGTTGTCCACCAAGTATTTACCGCGGATCCCATGAGCTTTTTTCGCGAGGTCAGCCACACCAGAGGAACGAGGGCGAACGGGATCCCAAAGGAGAGGATCACCTGACTCAGCACCAGGGCATACGTGGGGTCGGTACCGATCGCGAGCACGATGATGGACGGGATGATGGTGATCAGACGTCGGGTGAGGAGTTTCAGGCGGGTGCGGAAGAGACCGCCCATGATATCGCTCCCAGCATAAGCGCCGACAGCTGTCGAGGCGAGACCGGAGGCCAGGAGTGCGATCGCGAACATCCACCCGGCCGTAACTCCAAGCGCATTCTGTATGGCGGCGTGGGCACCTTCAAGGGTATCGGTGCCCGATACCCCGGGAAGAACGGTCGCAGCAACGAGCAGCATCACCAGGTTGACGGATCCTGCGATCGTGAGCGCGATCGTGACATCGACTCGAGTGGCTCGAATCAGCCGCGGCAACGGATAGGTCTTATCGATTCCGAAGCGGTCACGGGCAAGTGAAGAGTGGGCGTAGATCGCATGCGGCATAACCGTCGCCCCCAAGATGCTCGCTGCAAGCAGCACCGACTGAGTACCATCGAACCGAGGAATCATCCCCTCAAGGACAGCACCGGGTTCGGGCGGCGCCAGGAACAGGCCGTAACAAAATCCGACCACGATGACCATCATCAGGCCGATGATCGCGAACTCGAAGGTCTTCGCGTCCCGCCTAGCCTGTACCAGAAGCAAGATAGTGGAGATCAAGCCCGTGATGATCGCCCCCATCACGAGTGGAATGTCGAACAGGATCCACAGGGCTACCGCTCCGCCGATTACCTCGGCAATATCAGTGGCGATCGCCACGAACTGCGCCTGCAGTCCGTATAGGACCCGACCTGGTCGGCTCTTGATGCGCTTCCCCAGGAGCTCAGCCATGCTCGACCCCGTGGCCAAGCCCAACTTCGCGGACATGTACTGGATCAACCAAGCCGCCATATTGGCCGCAACAATCACCCACACCAGCAAGTACCCAAACTGCGCTCCTGCTGACATATTGACCGCCACATTGCCCGGATCAAGGTAAGCGACCCCCGCCACCAAGGCAGGGCCAAGCAGCCAAGCGGTCTTGCGGCCCCGGGTTTTGGGCTCGGCGATTCCGGCACTCATCTCGTTGTCTCACACCTTGTCAAACAGTCGTTACAAAAACTTCGTTCTGTCCAGCTTTACTGCGCTGCCTGGTCAACCATCATCGTTTTGTCCGACGACCCGGGACCAGGCCTCCGGGCCATTCCAGATGTGCGGGCCAAATAGCGCGTTGCCCTCATCGTCGGTCTCGGGCCAATCCATCAGCAGCTCCTCAGGGAGCAGCTCGCCGACGGCCGCTGCCGGTCCCCGCCCGGGCCCACCATGGGGGCCACCTCGGCCTCGGGGGCGATGTGGGCGACGGCGTCGGCCAGGTAACCGGTGGTGGCGTACACCTCGAGGAGGGCATCGCCATCCGTGGCCACGGCGGTGGCGGTCAGCAGGTGTCGTCTCCGGGTCACATCAACTCTCCTAGGTGGAAATGAATATGAAAGTTCATTATATTGAGCTTTCGGTAATCCTAACCATGAACTTTCCGCTCGGCAAGTGGGGTTCCACCCCCGACGGGGTCCGATAAACTGGGGAGCATGCACGTAAGCGACCTGCCCGACCGATCACAGGACTATCTGAAGGCGATCTGGACCGCCACCGAGTACTCCGGCGGATCCGCCCCCCTCGGGGAACTGGCCGCTCGAGTGGGACAGAAGACAACGACCGCCTCCGAGGCGATCCGGCGTCTGGCCAACAAGGGGCTGGTCAAACAGGAGCCTTACCGCGGGGTCATGCTGACCCCGGAGGGGCGGGAGCTGGCGGTGGCCATGGTGCGGCGCCACCGGCTGCTGGAGACCTTTCTGGTCCGGGTGCTCGACTACACGTGGGATGAGGTGCACGAGGACGCGGAGCTTCTCGAACACGCCGTCTCGGACCGGTTCCTGGCACGCATCGAGGCCCATCTGGAACATCCCGACCGTGACCCGCACGGAGACCCCATCCCGGACGCCCAGGGGCAGGTCAAGAAAGTGGAGGGGGTCAGCCTTGCCGCGGTCGGCGAGGGAGAGTCGGTCACAGTCGAGCAGATTGATGACCGGGACCCGCAGCTGCTGCGCTACCTGGCTGACCATGGAATAGTGCCCGGCACACGCCTGACCGTGCCGGGCGTTCCTGTGGCGGGCATGTTACGGGTGAAGGTCGGTGACAAGGAGGTCACCATCGCCGAGACAGGCCTTGAAGATATTCGCGTTCAACGAGGTGACTGAGACATCTGCTGACTTGGATCCCGACGCCGAGATGAAACTGCGTGTCTAGAAATCCAGGAAGCGATACGCGGGCCCGAACCCCGGAAAGTGGACACGGGGATTTAATCAAGATGCGATAGTTAGTGTAACCGATCCGGCGGCTTCGAAAACATTCGGCGAACGGTAGCCGCACCACGAAGGGGATGCGGACTGTTTTTAGGATTGTTTCGGTTATGAAGCTATCAGGTTTCGGTGTGCATGGATGCTTATTCCGCCGAGAGAGTCTTTAATTCTGACTTTGTTGTAAAACTCAATGTAGGAATTTACTGCTTCTTCAAGCTCATCTACCCTGTGCCAAATCTTGTGGTAGTACATTTCATTTTTCATCCGGCCAAAGAAGCCCTCACAAGCTGAGTTATCTGGTGAACACCCTTTTTTGGACATAGATCTAATGATTCCGGCCGTTCGGGTTATGGTTATCCAGCTATTGGCGCGGTAGTGAGTGCCCCGGTCAGAGTGCACAACAAGCTTGTTCAACGCTGTTGGTGGATGGGATTCAAGCGCTTCTATAAGGGATTTCTCTGCTATTTCCATCGTGGGATGGCGACCGGTTTTCCATCCGACAATCTTTCCGTCAAAACAGTCCACAATGGCCGAGAGATAAACTTTTCCGTTGCTGGCTACAAACTCGGTTATGTCGGTCAACCACAGCATGCTTGGCTCGTCTGCATGAAAGTTTCTTTTGACGATATTCGGCGGCGCTGGAGTTATTTCCCCTGCGTAGCTGGAATATCGAATTTTCCTTCGCGGGCTACGAACTGGGATTGCCATCTCCTGCATTAGCCGGCGGACGACCTTTTCGCTAATAGTGATACCCTCATGACGCAATACCCACCAAGTTCTGCGATAGCCGTAAGTAAAGTGGCTTTCCTCAGCTATTTCAGCAATGCGCAGCCTGACATCTTGTAGCGGGTCTAGGCGAGCCTGGGCTGCGAGTTGATAGTAGAACGTAGAGGTAGAAAGGCCTGCTGTTTCCAACAGCATGGGAAGCGGAAGGTGGTTTCGGAGTGCGTCAACTACCAGAGTCTTCTGAAGATTGTTCAGTGCTCCCGGAGTGACGCTGTCGTCTTTTTTTATTAACATCAGCTCCTCAGCCATCACTGCTTTTTCAACCATCAATTGAGCTGCCAGCTTCTTTAGCTCTTTTGGATCGTCTGGTAGCGAGGCTTTGAGAGATTTCTTGGTCGGGATTTTTCTTTCAGTTCTTCGTTCTTCGTTGGACATCAGGCCCCATTCGCCGAGTTCACGATATGCTTGCGCCCAACTGTATACGCTCATCTTCGTATACAGATCGAGTTTGTCGGCGATTTCCTGAGGACGTAGGCCCTCTTTGTACATCTGCACAGCTTCAAGCTTGAGCTTCCAAGGATAGGAACGTAGCTTTGTGGCTTGCTTGCGTGGCTTAGGACCCGGCTTGAGAGGCTCCCGCAGCCATTTGTACATTGTCCAACGGCCTGGGTAGCCCAGATTGCGGATCGTTTCCACGACAGATTTGGTTCGTCGATACTCCGCGACAGCCTTCTTGCGTTCTTCTAGGGTGTAGGAACGGTTCACTAGGAAAACCTTTCAGGATTCCGTCCGCATCCCCTATCATCCTTCAGGCATGTTGTTTCACCATCAATCCTTAAGGGGTATCGCTAGATGTATTCCTGCTATACATCGGCATTTAGCCGGTGAAAGCCCGACTATTTCACTCATCTTCTCTATCCCACTTAAGGGGGAAACCATGCGCTCGAAAGTATTTGCGGTAATAGCTTCGGCCCTACTGCTTAGCCAAGCAGGAATTGCTGGTGCAAACGAGGCTTCTCAAGATTCCAGCACGACACAAGTAGCGGAAGCCTCGGCTCCGCTCCCGCCAGATTTTGACACCCTCGAACCCGCCGAAGATGGACCAACCATAAAACCACAGTCAGCTAATGGCTCTACTTGGGCTCCAGGAGGCTTAGGGGCTGCAAATACACTCTTCGTAACCGGCAGGGGGACATGGGTTGACAATATTGCTATGTCATATGTAGTTGGGACAAAGCCCGATAATGCTTGCGTTGATAAGTTTGAGATAGCCTATAGGGAAAAAGGGCAAAGAAAGGTCCGCACATCTGGACCTAATTGTGCTATCTACCGCACAACACATACTTTTCAGGTAAAGAGGAACCTTGACCCAAATACCAAAGTCTGTGGTAGGGCACATGTGCGTTCCGCAGGTCCAGGAAACTGGGCCTGTATCACCATTAAGCCTTAAGGAGAAGTTATGGGTGAGCTTTTAATTATAATTGCTAGTTTGAGTGTCACTCTTCTAGTTCCGGCGTTACTGATAGCGATCCTAGTTATTCTCCTTAGGCAGAATAAAAAGTAGGTTCCAAAACTTCCCTTTGAACTCCGCACGGATTGCCAAGCCCGCCTTGGGCTTGCGTGGCTCCGTGTCGGAGTTTTGAGCGTTGTGCCACAAGCGGAGGGGATTGCTCGCGCAGCAGAATTTATTGAGATCTCCGGGATTGAAGAAAACTGCTTTAGAGGTTGGTGACTGTAAGTGAGTAAAGTATCTGAATCTGCATTTAGCAGCGCGGGCGGGTGGCTAGTCTCGTTTGTCATGCTCTATGTTGCCATTGCTGTGTCGTTTACCAGTGTTGAAAGGACTCCGCTAGTAGTTGGTGGCGTGGGTGTTTTTCTATTTATGTGGGCTATCGAGTCCGCCCAGGATAAAGACTACAAAGGAGGCGGACTTCCTTTCTTTGCTGGAGTAGCAATTGTACTCAGCGCAGTTACCGCAGCAGTCGTACTGTAAAGCCCGTTCGTCCTGTGCCTCATATACGGTCGCTACGTCTGGTACGGTCGCTACGTCTGGTACGGTCGCTACGTCTGGTACGGTCGCTACGTCTGGTACGGTCGCTACGTCTGGTGTACATTGGAGGTATGGACAAAGCCTCCGCTGGTGTAGTCCGATAAAAGGGAATACCCCGCGTGCGTCAACACAAACGGGGCATTCCTGAGAGCTAGAACAGTCCGAGAAGTTGTAGCTTCTCGATCCACTCTGGGCCGTGCTCGATAAGAGCTACGATGACCGGAATGAAAGGCACTGCCAGTATGCCCACTGGTGGTGCCTTCTTTTCGTTCTGCTCCTCTTCAGCATCATAAGAATCCATTTCTGGACCTCCTTGCGTGAGGATATTCGTCTTCGGCTTTCCACACCGTGCAACGTCTAACCCTCTACTTCGCAGTGGAGCTAGCCGCCGCGCGAAGCCGAAGGTTGCCTGATGTCCCGAGTGCCTGCTGATACTTCTCGCCTGGCAGACCTCGGGCGGCAACATCTCTACCTTACTAAAGAGAAACTATTAGATAGGAAACCGCTTATAGAGCGCACTTCCAACTCTGTTTGAGGTAGTTTTGCCGGATTGTTCAACCAACTTTAGCTTCGCTGGTCTGCAGTAATAGATGAGTTAATTCGCTGTATAGTCGCGATATGGACGTTTTCGATACTCTCGTGGCTCAATTCGGGGCGGCAGCTAAAGACAGTCTCAATGGGCCAGGGGAGCCAGAGGCTGCGTTAGCCACTCCAGTAGATAATTTACTGCGAGAGTACGGCGAAAAGATTCTTAGCAGGAAAGTTGTCCTGCATGCCGAAGTTCGGGAGGACTCCGGCACTGTGCGGCCAGACTTTGGTGTAAGAATCGATGGGTTAATGTCTGGCCACGTCGAATTAAAAAAGCCTGAAACATCGCTGGACCCAGATACCTACAGCAAATCCTCGCACAACGGTAGACAGTGGAAACGCCTGAGTAAACTGCCTAACCTGCTTCACACCAATGGTCTGGAATGGCGGTTGTGGCGCTATGGCGAACTCGTGGCCATGGCGCACTTACCGGCGTCCTCGTTAACCAAGTTCAAAGGCGCTATTGCTGCGCCACCTGAGCTAGACACCGTATTGTCGAGCTTTTTGTCCTGGACTCCCACACCGATTACAACAGTTACTCGCCTAGTCGATACCATTGCGCCACTTGCTGCGCTTTTGCGTGAAGAAGTCCTGGAATCACTTCAAGCCAACCGGCGCAATGCAAAAGCTACAGGACGAGAAGAAAACTCCTATCCATTTATCGGCCTGAAACGCGACTGGCGTGCCAGTTTGTATCCGAACGCCACTGATGAAGAGTTTGCAGATGGGTTCGCGCAAACAGTTGTCTTTGCCCTCGTTATTGCCCTATCTGACGGAATGGACTTTAACAATATCCAGCTGCGAGATATTGCCGAAGGACTGCAATCGAAACACAGCCTGCTGGGGCGTTCTTTGGACTTGCTAACCGAGCATATTAAAGGCTCAACAGTTGGATTAGTCCTAGAGACTATTATCCGCACGCTCTCGGCGACGAACTGGCGAGCCATTTCTGGCGGTAATCAAGATGTCTATCTGCATCTTTACGAACACTTCCTCAATACCTACGACCCAGCCCTGCGCAAGAAGTCTGGCTCGTACTACACACCCACTGAAGTCGTTGCCGCAATGACCCGACTCACCGACCAAGCCCTACAAAAGTATCTATCCATTCCCGAGGGGCTATCCGCAGACTCGGTTGCGGTCATCGACCCCGCAATGGGTACCGGTACTTACGGTTTGAGTATTGTTCAGCATGTTGCAGCCCAAGCGGAAAAGTACGGACCTGGCGCTGTTGCTGATGCAGTAACTTCCGTGGCAAAGCGCCTATACGGAATCGAACTGCAATCAGGACCATTTTCGGTTGCCGAGCTACGCCTGAGCCAAGCTATCCAAGAATTCGGTGGCCAACTTCCCGAAAATGGAATGCACCTTTACGTCGCCGATACTCTCGAAGACCCGCAGTCGGGAACAAACCGCGAATTAAGCTACACGCTGCAACTTATTGCACAGCAACGCCAGCGCGCGAACCGCGTCAAACTAGAAACTCCGATACAAGTCTGTATCGGAAACCCACCCTACAAAGACAAGTCCGAAGGCCTGGGCGGCTGGGTCGAAAAAGGTAGCGCCAATAGTAACCACACCCCGCTTGATGATTTCCGCAAAGAAGGCAACGGCAAATACGAGTATGTGCTGAAAAACCTGTATGTCTATTTTTGGCGCTGGGCAATGTGGAAAGTCTTTGAAAGCATCCCCCATTCCACAGATGGTGTGGTCTGCTTTATTACAGCGACTGGATATCTCAACGGTCCTGGATTTAAGGGCATGCGCGAATGGATACGCCGTAATACCTCACGCGGTTGGATTATCGATCTCACCCCAGAAGGAAAACAACCACCAGCAAAAAACGCCGTATTCAACATCGAAACGCCCGTAGGTATCGGCATTTTTATCCGCAATAAAGAAAACGACGATACTGAACCAGCGGAGATTAAATACATCGACCTGCACGGTACCCGAGAGGAAAAGTTCAGTATATTAAGCAATCTTGACCTTGATAGCGATAGCTTTCAAGACACTGGCGATAACTGGGATGATGGATTTACGCCTAAGACCAATGAGCAGTGGGAGGAATACCCAGCGCTTAACGATATTTATCCATGGACAGCACCCGGGGTTAAGCCAAACAAAACCTGGGTCTACGCACCAGAACGTGCCATCCTAGAGCAGCGCTGGGATGAACTCATACAAGAAACAAGTCTAGAGAGAAAACGAGAACTATTTAAAGAAACCAGAGACACCACTTTAGAAAAGACCAAAAATCCCCTCCCTGGTCTTGGAACTGAACAAGGAACAAAAGAGCCATTCTCCACTGTAGAGTGGCCACAAAAACCAGCCATTATCGAAGTCGGATATAGATCATTCGACCGCCGATACATCATTGCCGATAGCCGCCTGCTCCATATGCCTAGTCCAAGCCTTTGGGCGGCGCGTTCACCAGAGCAGATCTTTCTGATTGAACAGCATGCTCACTACCCAAAGGCAGGGCCAGGGCTTATGCTCTCCAGCCTGATACCCGATATGGACAGCTTCAAGGGAAGCGAAGGTGGCCGTGCACTACCTATGTTGCACCCTGATGGTCAACCTAACGTTGCCCTGGGGCTGCTAACAGCACTATCGCAGCACTTCGGTAGAGAAATCACGGCGGAAGAACTTACTGCCTATATCGCAGGTATTTCCGCACACCCTGGATATGTAGAAGCATTTGATGAAGAACTGCACTACAGCGGCAATCGCGTGCCACTTACCGCAGATATAGAGCTGTGGGATAAGGCTGTAGAAATTGGTCAATTCATTATCTGGCTACACACCTTTGGCGACCGTGGCAATGCCCCCAACAACGCGCAGAATCTGTTTGATGTTGAAAGCACGCTACCGCTACCAACCTATGACAGTGCCGTTGGTGTTGGAATGCCGGAGGACGTTACCTACGACGAGACAACCCAAACTATTCATCTAGGCAAGGGCACCTGGTCGAATGTGTCGCCAGCCGTGTGGAGCTACACAGTGGGTGGAAAATCCACCATTAAGTCCTGGGTGGGCTATCGCCGTAAAAAACCTAAAGGCAGAAAATCCTCACCACTCGATGACATCATCACCACAAGCTGGCCAACCCAATGGTCGAGACAGTTTCACGAACTCTTAGTTACCCTGACGCACCTTGTACAGCTCGAAGAGCAGCAAAAGCAACTCCTGGAGCAAATCATTGCTGGCGAACAACTAACTAAGGACGAATTATCCTCTCATGGGGTGCAGTGGCCAACAGAAAATAAAGATCGGAAACCACACTTTCCAGGCGAGCTATTTTAAAAGTCTAGCTATTGGACATTTGTTCGAAAGCCAGGAGATTATGTCGAAGCAGTGTGCAACAATAACGTCATGACTCGCCCAATTGATGAACTGTTACGCCAAACTGGTGTGCCGGTATTTGACCCTAACGACGCCACACTCAGTGGTGGGGAAGTGGCCATCGCCCGTATTGCCAGTGCTCTACGGGAAGACTGGGACAGACTCGACGGTCAACAGCAACGTGCGCTTATTACAGCGCTGGAAACGTCCACACAGGCCACCGAAGAAGCTGAAGCATTCGTTCTCAATCAACTAAAAAAGCACTAAATAGCTCAAGCCCTGCCTGAGGGGCTAGAGGCAGGGCTTGAGCTATACATAGTGGCCGTTGGGGGGAGCGGCCTACAAGCTATTCTGCGGAGCTTCGACAAAAGTAACAAGGGCTTGTTCACTCCAGTGAGCATTGGCAGTGAGGATGAAATTACTGGGGTTTCCCTTATGTGGTTTTCTTTAAAGGCTCTTTGGTTATCTGTAGTCCTGGAGGCTGTTGTTCTTGGAGTAGTCCAGATATGTTTCGGTGGCAACCAAATCTATTGATTTGGGCGGCAGCACAACTGAGCGATAGCGAAGGCGTGAGCCACGATGGGATCTTATCTATTGGTTGACGTTAGCGTTGACTGCTTGGTTTCCCCCTGCTGGATATAGTTCTACAGTTTATAGTTATAAGCGACCAGGGGAAATAAATAAACCCCCAGCTCAAACCCTGTGGATAACTGCTTGGATATTGGTAAATCTGCGCACTCGTATTGGTAAATCTGCGCACTCGTATTGGTAAATCTGCGCACTCGTATTGGTAAATCTGCGCAGCGCTTTTTATCGTATTGGTAAATCTGCGCAGCCTGACCAGGGGAAATGTTCGTATTGGTAAATCTGCGCAGACACATATTGGTAAATCTGCGCAGCCTGACCAGGGCATAAAGAAAGCGCCCACAAGGGGCGCTCACTCGTTGATGAGTACTAATCCAGCTGCGGACGTGGCGGCTTTTTCTCAACTGAGGGAGATGTCTTAGTGACGGTGACTCCCTTGAGGTCGGCTTTTATTCCACAATTAGGCCATACCGCCTGGACATCGTGGATAGCTTTCTTGATTTCGTTGCGGAAGTTCACCCAGTCTTGCCCTGATACTAGCTCTTTGGTGGCGAAGCTTTGTGCCATCATGTCCCAGGTAAATTGGTAGGAGTCTCGGTTGTTTTTGCTAAGCCAAAATTGCTTGACCGTTAGCCAGATATAAATGTCCATTGACCGTGGCTTGGTGAGCTGGCGTAAAACAGCAAGGTCGATAGGGATGGGGGCTTCGATAATGTGCTGGAAAAATTGTGGTGTGAGCTTGATATAGGACTCGATGAAGCTTCCTTGATTGGGGTCGCGTGCATCAAACCATAAGTCCCATTCATCCATGATTTGAGTGTGCTTACCACGTGCGCGCACGCCATCGTCCTCTTTGACGGTCACGCGAGCGTCAGCCAGGCGCAATAGTTGCTCGCGCACAATCGATAGAGTTCCTTTTTTCCCACCGGTTCCTCGACCGTGGATTCCGATGGCTTGGAGGAAGTGGTTCATGGAGTGGCCGAGAGGGATGCGGACTGCTTGTTCAAAGTCTATTTTGCCTGCTTTGAGCTTTCCAGCGTTTTCCACGGCATGGGTGATGATGTAGGCCATGATTAGTCGGGGATATTTGCCGTAGGGCAATCCTCCGTCGGCGTAGACAACGATCCGGCCTTGTGCTGTCTCTATGACTCGCTTTTCTTCGTCGGTCTTGCGGTATGGAAATAATGCTTGGACGAAGAGTTTAGATGTGTAGCCAATGTCTTGGGCGTTGATTATTTCTTTTGACTGCTCAAGTTCTTGGTTCGCAGCAGCCTTTTGGGCAGCTTTTAGTTGTGCGAGTTTTTCTGGTGGCAGTGCCATAAGGGAAGTCCTTTCTTGGTGCCACCGTTTAACTACTTGCACACCCGCTTGTGGTGGTATGCTGATAGTCAAACGGTGACACCGTTGTTTTGAACCCCTCGCTAGAGTGCCAGCTCTATGATGCGGGGGGTTACCCATTTCTTGGGTAACGTGCGCGCCCCGGACTCGAACACGGGATGTATGCCTTTCGCGCTTCTTTCTCCCCATTAAATCACAGCAACGTTATTTTCAGCTTCTATTATGCGGCTCGGTGTGGCGTTGAGTCTTACAATGCGCAGATCATAGTTGCTGGATAAGGCCGATAACATAGAGTCAGCTGTGCTTTGAAAATCGGATGTGTAGTAGATTCCCCTCGATTTGGTTAAAGCTCAGGGGCATTGATGTCTGTAGCGTCCATCGTGAAAGAAGCCCGAGAAACTAACCCGCTAAATCACAGCGAATACTCCGCCGACCTCGAAGAAATCGACGCAGATGAAGAAAAGTTAATAGCAGCGGATTATTCTGCCGGTATCAACGGCGAGAACCCCGAAGAAGCCATGGTTCCTGGCGCTGATGAAGTGGAGTCAGAACTCGTCTCCGCAGCGGTGCTAGATGAACTTGCTGAGGCAGAACAGGCTGATTCCGCAGAGCTATAGCTCAGGACTTTCTCCAACACTAGGCTCTGCTTCTTGGCTGGTGACTTGTTCTTCTGGCCAAATGTTATCGGCCCCTGCGTAGTGAGCGCGTCGGGATGCTTCGGCGCGCTTTTCGCGTTCTGCGATGAGTTCCTCAGCTGCCGCTACTAGTTCTTCCGGTACCGTTGCATCAAGCTGGCAATCGACAACCGTGGCTGACTTAATATCAGTGCCACTCCAGTCAGTGTTTGTCAGAGTCGTATTGCTGATATGCAGCCCAGATAGTTCGGCTAGGCCAAACTGAATCTTATCCGCAGTGGAATTGACCAAGCGCAAGTTGCGAGCCTGAGCCTTGGTGAAATCAGCGCCTGTCAGTTCACAACCGACAATTTGATTGACGGCAAATGGTGAGTCACCAACACCGATTCCTACGTTGCGCCAGGACGTGGAACTCAAGTCGCAGTCCTCAAACATGGTGCGGTGAATATCGGCATCATCAAAGACTGCTCCAGACAGATCACAATCAACAAACTTCAACCGGTTTAGCTCGACCCCGCGCAAATCTGCAAAGCGCAAATCTCTACCGCGGACTTCTCCACTATCAGGAAGTGGAGGCTCGACTGGACGTAGCTGACGTGGTTTGTCCTCAGCAAGGTCAATGCGTGCGGCTTCTGCCCAGTCATAGAGCTGCCCATCATCACTATCGTGACGCGGCGGCAATACAACCAGTTCAGGAGTAGCTTCTGGGCGTTGTTGTTCTAGTCGATGCTGGATAACTGCCCCGACATCCTCAGCACCTTCTAATCCGTCTGTGGCAAAAGATAGCTCGCGTAGACCGTTGATACCGGCCTGGTTCAACCGCTGGATAGAGGTAGAAATACGCTCCACGGCCTGGTCATGATCTAGACCATTGGTCATAGTTGCGGGCAACTCACCTAGCGCACGGATAACGGCAGGTTCGACTACTTCGCGTCGGTAATCGGTGTGCAGCATATCTGCGGCGGTAGAAAATAGCTCGCGTCGCTGTTGCGTGCTTTCTGCCTTATTTACCAGTTCTCGCTGCTGATCATTAGCGCTGCGCTGGCCAGAATCCCGCAGCACAATGCGCTCTAAAATATCGTTGTAGTCCGGCTTATCCTCACCAGACATATGCCAGTGAGCTTGTTCTGCGTCGAAATCAAAGGGAAGATCATCGGCCACATAGACGTGGTTTTGCCACTTGGCGCGCGTCATAGCCACATACAGCGCGCGGCGATCGGTTTCTGCTCCCACAATCGCACGAGCATTTTCCACCGTAATACCCTGCGCGCGATACACAGTAGAGGCATAACCTAATTGCACGTGCTCCCGCACGTAATCAGCAGGCAACACCATGGTTTTGTTCTTACCGTTTAGCTCCCGAACAGACAAAGAACCATCATCTAAAAGCCCTGCAACTTCGAAACGCTCACCATTGAGCACGCGGCGACCACTCGGCAACGTGTCATTTTTGCGCGTCAAGATTGTATCGCCTACGAGCGCACGGGCATCATCAGCCAGTGCAATTCCAGAAGATGAAGCACGGACAACGCCACGTTCTATTAGCTCGGATTGAATCAAAGCATTGGCAGTTGCGACATCTTCTTTGCGACTAGCAATCACGACAGAATCAATCTCAGCACCAAGGTCCCCTAAGTGCGCTTCAACAGCATCCGCAATCATGTCCTGGCGAGCACCACCATGAACCCAACCGCGTTGACGGTAGAGATCCAGTGCAGTTACGTCACCGTGACGCAACCGTGTGGAGGTATCTGCCTGCTCAACATCGGCACCCATGCGCATCACAGTGTCGAGTTCGACCGCATTAGATTGGCGCACCATCGTACGGAAGAGTCCACCAGTTTCGACTGCGTCGAGCTGGTGTGGGTCGCCCACCATACGGATCACTGCGCCTGTTTCATCGGCAATTTCCGTCAATGCCGCCAGATCTGCGGTCGTGGCCATGCCCGCTTCATCAACCAGCAGCATGTCCCCAGGGTTAATTTCTATGCCCAACTTCGATGTATCTCGGGGGCTATCTCCGATGATTCCGCGCCAACGATAGGTCAACGCGGCTAAGGTCTGTGCGGTAATATCCGCGTCTTGTCCAAGCTGTCGGGCAGCGCGTGCGGACGGGGCTAGACCAATCACCTGACGGTTTTGATTCTTCCAAGCGTCAGCCACAACCGCCATTGATGCAGTCTTACCAGTACCAGCAGGACCAACCGCACACGCTAATTTCTCGCCAGTAACAAGCAAAGAATGTGCCATCTTTGCCTGTCCATCATTAAGCGCAAAGCCGTGCTTTTCAACATTCCGTTGCAGCGCCTGGTCGACAGCTTCATCACTTATGGTGTAACCGGTTAGCTCATTAAGACTAGCGAGGACCTTGTGTTCTTCTTCCAACGTTGCGTGTGCAGCGTAGGTAATACCGTCGTGCTCGGCGGTGATTAGTTGTCCATCTTCGCGCACTAGAGCGGCAGGAAGATGAGAGGAATCAACCACACCAAGCTCGGTTAGCAGGTGCTTTTTTGCATACTCTAGGACTTCTTGACGCACGTGATCGCTGTGGGTTTCGTTGTCGAACTTCCAGTTCGTCAGGTGCATGGACACGCTGGTTTCGAGGTGTCGGATGTTAAATTCTGCACGACGCTGGCGGGTATCGTTGACCGACTTTTCTGCTAGTTCCGCAACTGCGAATACGCACTCATCGGAAGAACTATCGGCAGGAAACACGCTCCGGGACGCATAAATTTTACCGCGGTGACGCAAAGAATCGAGGTCGAGTTCTTGCCCTCCACCGAGTAGTTCTTTCCATTCTTCGCGGTGTTCTGCCAAGGAACGAGCGGGCTTTTTCGCGTCACGAGTTTCCAAAATTGCTGCCTGCCACAGCTTGTTGCGCGTGCGCATATCCGGGTAATGGCCATGGGTGGTGCGGTACTTTTCAGCGTATTCTTCATACACTGGCCGCGCGCCCGCGCGACGTTGAGAGGCAGAATTTATCAACTCTTCATCAATGCCAGCGACCTCCCACACGGGCGCTTTACCTTCGTCAGAATCGCGTTCGTAGAACTCTAAATCAAGCTCCTGACCTAACGCTTGCGCCATCTTTACTTGATAGCGTTGCCCAATCCTCGCGGAGTTTTTCAGCAAATAACGGGCATCAAGTGAGCGCCACTTATCTGCTTGATCATCATCTAACCCCTGCTGTCCAGGGGCGGCTTGCACCTTATTAGAAATCAAACAGTGCGTATGTAAATCAGGATCACCTGCACGAGTGTCATAGTGCATAAACGTTGATGCAATCATCCCGCGCGCTTTAATAACACGCTCACTGCGTGCGCCAGTACGGGTGAAAAGGAACTCTTCTTCAACCTCTTTCAGAGTATCTTCTACTGCCTGCTGGTGAATCTTTTCAATCGTTTGACGCGTTTCATCATCACCTAATGCCCACACTAAAGACACAGATTTTGCGGGAGAAAACGTCAAGTCCACACCCGACGTGGGCTGCTTGACTCTATTCTTCTTCTCGTTCAACCACGCCAAAACGTCACGCTCTGGGGCTTCTATAGCACCAGTTTCTTCCAAGTAAAACGGTACCGCAATCTTAAAGGCCATGCGGTTTCTTTCCTCGGAATCAGCACGCCGACCATGCTCTAAACGAAACGACTTCTCCGCCTTTTTCACCGCTTCAAGCACTGGATCGTTGCCCGTAAAGTACGGATAGGTGCGCCCTAATTGCACATCTTTTAGCTCGGCACCGGCATCAATTCTTGCATCAGCATCCGGGTGCATACCCTCGCCGTATAGCGCTGCCATTTGCTCATCAACAACCACAGTTCCGGCAATCGCCGTGGTTTCACCAAGCCCTTTTAACCCTTGACCGAACCACCGACCAGGAGGAGTTCCGTTCGCATTGTAGTAGTCGCCAAGGCTCATTTCCGGCGCAGAAGTATCATCATGAGTCGCCACAGAGTTCATCAGGTAGGCGTAACCTTCCCCGGCGTGAACGATTCTCATGGACAACATAAAGCCATCTTATGAGCAAAAGATTACGGGTTCCAGCCCACGCCAAGCACGAGCCTGTGAGCTGCAAAAACCGAAAGTCTGATTATCAGCAATAGGTGTGTAACAACAAAGCGGGGGTCGCTAAGCGAAACAGCGACAGAAACGAGTTTGTCTGACCGACAAACAACGGGAGACAAACAACGGCTTAATGAGAGAAAGAAGAAAGTCCAGGCGTGAGAATTTTGGAAACTTAGCCTAGGATGAACATCAACTAGTGGAGAAAAGAATATTGGTCTCGATTTAGGTTGTGTTGCGTTGTAGTGTGGGGGCATGGCTACAGTAAAAAGAAATTCTCGTGCATCCATTCGTAAGCAAATGAACCAGAAGGTTCAGGCAGTCCTCAAATTGAAAGTGGAGCAATTCACCGAGATTGCCGCACAAGAAGAAGCAATTGAGTTGGCGACGATTGAGTCCGCGAAAGCTATCCGGAAACTTCAAGACAACGGCGTAACAATGGACGAAGCGGCAGACTCCACGGGTCTAAGCGTTAATCGCCTGCGGGCGATCATCAAACGGGCAGAGGAATTGGAGCGCCCGGAGGACGAGGACGATTCATCGGAGTCAAATATGTTGGATAATTCTTCGGATAATATCTAGCTTGTGTCTGGTAAAGACATTCCGTTATTCGAACTCGCGGGAGAAGAACGCACAGCGACTCCTCTCCCCCGCGTGCGTCGTGGCGTTACCTTTGATTCTTCCTTGCGTCCCGATGAGAAAGCTATTCGCCGGTTTTGGTCGAACGTGGTTCGCGGCCCTGGATCAGCGTGTTGGCTGTGGGTCGGACCGATTTCAACGCCTGACGGGTATGGCCGTTTTTCGTGGCAAGTTGGCGGACACCGGCGAACAGTCTCTGCCCACCGATTCGCGTTGATGATTGCCACTGGTAAAGAAATTCCCCAAGGCTTAGTAGGCGAGCACTTCTGCTGCGAGCCGCTGTGCGTGCGCGTTGGCTCCTATCACGTGCGTTCGACAACGCAGGCAGAAAATATTTCTTGGGCAGTTGACCGTGGCAGGCATGCTGGTAGCTCTCCGGGATCGGGAAGTGCCGGCCGTGCCTTGCGTTCGCAGTTGGTGCGAGACGCTGTGCGTAACGGTTGGGACGAGGATGCCTTGCGCGCTGCGCGCGATTTCAACGTGCTCGACGAAAATCAATCGCGACTCTGGTAGCCGTTAACAAGTTAGCGCCCGGCCACGATGTGGCCGGGCGCTGTTTATTTTTTGGCGGCGGTGGCTATTCTTTGGCGTTATCGCTTGACTCCGTTTCTAGTCGCTCTATGTAGTAGGCGCCGCGTTCTAGCTCTTCAAGATTGTCGACTTGGTACGCCTGGTAGTTCTCCTGTCCGCCGAAAGCATCACTAGCCTTTGCTATTACTTCATCGAAGTATTCTTCTAGCGTGCTGGGATCGATACTAATGCGCACTGGTGGTCCTTCTTCCCTGCTCCATATCATGGCTTTTAGGCCGTGTTTTGTCTTATACGGTTGCGGGAGCCAGTGGATGCGGTAAGGAATAGGCTCGCATGGATAGGCAGTGTTCAATGTGACATCGGAAGTAAGTACGTCTACCCCGTACATTGGATCATCTTCCGGCGCGTAGTCGAGCGTTTCTTCATAGTCGACAGGTTCTAGATAGAACATTCCCGGCTTCAATTTCTCTATGCTGCCAACTTCCTCAGCAAGAAAGTGGGCCGTTGTTCCCGGCTCGACGATGCTGACGCTTTCTGCGCTATATCCTCCGTCGTGGCGGTGATCGATGTCGATAGGGAGTTGGCTTTCGTCTTTCCATATTGTGTGTTCCTTCCCGCCTGCGGATGTATGGGTGATCGGCATCCAATGAAGGAGATATGGGCTTGGGCGGCGTGGATAGTCTGTGTCTAGCTTGATGCGCGTGGTCTGCCTGTCCATGGCGTTCCTTTTCGTTTGTGCTTGAAGCAATTCTGGTGGCGTTGACACCTGCTCGCCTGGCGGCGAGCAGGTGTTCTTAGGCGCTTGGTTCGGGGTTGTGTTGCGTTTTGATTGTCTTTTCTAGTGATTTCGTGGTGTGGCGGCAATAATTACTTGGCTCCACAAATACTGGGGGTTGGAACAACGATTTTCGGTGTTTACGGATATTTCTCCGGTGAGGGTAACGATGATTGTGTTGTGGTCATAGGTGACATCTTCGATAAGAAAGTCTCGCACTACATCCTGGACGTAGAGGTTGAAATAGTTCTGCATCTCAAGGGCGGCTTCTCTGAGTGTGTCGCCTGTCGTATCGAGCACTGATATTGGATGCCCGTGTATGTCGAGTGCGGTTGCGCCTTTTATCTCGTCGGTGATCACGGTTTGTATAGCCGTGATGTCGTGGGTTTGCGTGGTTACCGTGTCGAGGTCGAGGGGTTGGGTTGGCGTTGCGGTTGCCATGTCTGGCTCCTTTCGGTTGGTGGCCGTGTCCGGCCTGGTCTTGTGGTGGTGCGCGTGGTGTGGGGAATGCGCGCCCCTCCCCCACCTTGGCGGCTTAGTTGCCATGTCATTCGGTAGGTGGTGTTTTATCCGGTGAACGCAGCTCCACTGGACAGCAGCAGGATTAGCCATAGCATGATGCTCATTGGGTGTCCCCTTTGTTTTGTGTGGCCATGTCTGGCCGGTGGTCTTGTGGTGGTGCGCGTGGTCTGGGGAATGCGCGCCCCTCCCCTGACGGGCTTAGCCGATGGTGAGCAGTTGGTCGTGTCCGATTGGGCGTGCGCCGAGCTCTGTTTGGAGTAGGGCTAGTGCTTCTGCCATGGTTGGGGTTTCTTTGGTTGCCATGTCTGGCTCCTTTCGGTTGGTGGCCGTGTCCGGCCTGGTCTTGTGTGGTCGCTTCGGGGTGTCCCCCGTGTGCGATAACTCTAGTTTAATATATTGCATTATATATTGCAACATATTTAACGCTGTTTTTAAGATTATTTCCGCTGGTAAACGCGGCAATTGCGCGCGCTGGTGCCACCGTTTCCGCTGGGTTCCTCCTGGTCTTTTTTGGCTTAATAAGGTGCTTTGCACCATTGCTTCCGCCGACTGGAGGGCAAGTAATCGTGGAATAAATAGCGCAGCGGTTTATGCCGCGAAAGTACTTGCCCGCAGGGAGGTGGTAGCTACAATGCCCGCAGGGCTTATTAAGACTAAAAAGACAAAGACCCCTGCCCAGCTCTGCTGGGCAGGGGTTGCGCCTGGGCGCAGAAGTCACCTTTTAACTCGGGGCTATCTTCCACGGGAGTTAACCCACCAGCAGTCCAACGATGGTCAGGCAATCATGATGTGTGGCAATTCCCGCAGCATAGCGAGGAAATTGGAACACTACCCACCGCAACAAAAATCTAATGCAATATGTAATGCATCTATTTTTAACTTTTCTTGGCTGGTTTCCATTTGTACTTGCGTTTCCATGCACTGAGGAAGAGTTGCGACATGGGCAGGTTTTTCTTGTGGGACAGTTCTTTGATGTTGAGGTATTCCTCGGTGGGCACGCGTATTTGGACGCTATGCCCACCGGTGCCTGAACCTCTGCCCCGCCTTGGTGGGGTGTCTCCGGGGTTAAGGTCACCGCCGTCTTTGTCGAGCCTGAGCGCGTCAAGCATTTGGCGCGCTGGCGATATGCCTTGGTCTTGCTTGATGGTTTTCATCTTTTCGTAGATGTCGTGGGGGACGATCACGGACGTGGCGTTAACAGTTCCGATTTGAGTAAAGTCCGCGGCGCTGCGGCGTGCAGTGGTTCCTAGGAGTCGGTTTTTACTATCGGGCATGTCCGTATGTGCGACGGTGGCCTGTCGCTGTTCGGCTGCGGTCGTGGTGTCGTACGAGTGCGCCTGGTTTTTGTTTCGCGCGCTTATCCGTCCTGCAATGCGGCGCGCAGCGGCGGAGGTGTTCGTTTCGTTAGCCATTGAGCTGCTCTAGCACTTTCTCTAAGAGTGAGTCGTAGCCTTCCATATCTTTGAAGTGATTTCGCGGCAGGGTGCCGTAGGCACGTGATAGATATGCTGTATCCGCGATTGGTGGCCAGATGTACGGCTCGTCTAGTGAGTCGAGCACGTCGCGCAGTTCTTGAATGACGTTGGCGGATTTCTTCCACATCGTAAAGATGATGCGGTACGGGATGTTATCGGCTCGCAAGCGTTCGGCAATGGTGAGGACTTGCTCAAGTTCGCCGGGGGTTCCTTTGGTGGGGATGATAACGAGGTCTGACAGCGCCGAAAGTTCACGAACCATGGAGTGGTCCCCGGGAGAACCATCGACGAATACGAGGTCTTTTTTGGGGACTTTCTTTATCCCCCGAAGCAGCTGAGTGTAATTGCCGGAAATTAGCTCAAAGTTCGGGCTGGGTAGTTCTGGATTTTCGACGTGCGCGGCCTGAGCATCTTCATACCAGGCACTGAGGGTGCCCTGGGCGACATCTCCGTCTGCAACGTGTACCGGGACAGTAACTTGGTCACTGTAGGTGGCGGCGGTCGCCAGCCACATAGTGGAGATCGACTTCCCGGTTCCGCCTTTGATATTGAGGATTGAGATTACAGGCATGTTATTCCTTTCGGCTGGTTGCCATGTCTGGCTGTGGCCTTGTGATCTAGTGCTTGTACTGCACTAATGTCAGTTTATCACAGTTGCAATATATATTGCATTATATATTGCAACTGTTTTAAGTTCGCGGGAGGCGATTGCCTCGGCAAAGTGTTGGGATTACAATGGGAGCTGGTCTTGTGGTGGTCGATTATTTCTTTCGGTTACCCGCCAGCTCCGGGGATGCCTGGAGCTTTGCCCCCGGGGATGCCCGGGGGCTTTTTATGTGCATTTTTACTATGGTCGCAGCTCGGTGCGGCTACGCCCTTTTAGTACCGCCGCTCTTTCTGCTCCTGGTCGCGGGGGCAATCTGTATCGCGTAGGCCAGTTGCTGTGGGCGATGGCTTTCTTCTCGCAAGGGACTAAAAGCATGTTGCATTAACTAATGCAACATGCTTTTAGTGGTTTTCTTGGCCAGATAGGGAAGTGCCCCGGCTATCGCGCCAGGGCATATTGGTTAGCTGGTGGCCACTTGCGTCCAGCCACCTCCTATTTCTTCTAGCTCTTCGATGATGTGGGTTCCGTCTGGGTTGATGGAGTAGTTGCGTATGGTGTGGTCATCGATAACGTCCACAACGGCAATTGTTCCGTCATTGAAGTGCGTGAGGGATAGATGTGGAGAGCGCATAGTGTCGATGACTGCTTTTTGTGCGGCGCTGACGGTGAAGGTTCCGGTCACGAGTTCCATTGTGATGTCCTTTCGGTTGGGGTTGGTTAGATTTTTTGGGAGTATCCGCATGGGCAGCTGGTGCGGTTTTTGGAGTCTGCGTAGGTGATTGCAGGGTCGTGACTGATGTAGCCAACGCCGAGAGGTGCGGGCTTATGGCAGCGCTTGCAGACGTAGCCTTCTTTTTCGGCGTTTTCTTGCGTTTTCATTTGGGTGCTGACGTCCGCTAGCCCTTGGTGAATACTGGTGCGGATCATGTTGGTGATGTCGAATCCGGTTACCATGTCTGGCTCCTTTCGGTTGGTGGCCGTGTCCGGCCTGGTCTTGTGTGGTCGCTTCGGGGTGTCCCCCGTGTGCGATAACTCTAGTTTAACATGTTGCAATATATAATGCAACATATATTGCAACATGTTTTATAGTTGTTTCCGCTGGTAACGGCGACAATTATGCGCGCTGGTGCCACCGCCCCCACTGGTTTCCTCCTGGTCTTTTTTGGCTTAATAAGGTGCTTTGCACCATTGCTACCACCGACTGGAGGGCAAGCAATCGTGGAATAAATAGCGAAGCGGTTTATGCCGCGAAAGTGCTTACCCGCAGGGAGGTGGTAGCTACAATGCCCGCAGGGCCTATTAAGACTAAAAAGACAAAGACCCCTGCCCAGCTCTGCTGGGTAGGGGCTGCGCCTGGGCGCATAAGTCACCTTTTTATCTTGGGGCTATCTCCCACGGGAGTTATCCACCAGTAGTCCTAGCATGGTCAGGCAATCATGATGTGTGGAAATTCCCGCAGCGTAGCGAGGAAATTGGAACACTTCCCACCGCAACAACAAAATCTAATGCATTAATTAATGCAACCACTTTAAGTGTCAATCTCCCGGGTTTAGATGTTCTTCAATTGTGGTTATGAGGTCTAGACCTTTTTCTAAGTCCTGGGGTTGCTGCTGTCGGGCAAGGCTTTGCCGCGCGGCATGAATGATGGAACGAAGCTGGTGCATTTCCGAGAAGAGTGGGGAAGTGGACGGTAGGAGTTCCGCGAGTTCGGTGAGGGTTCGTGCGGCGTTGTCTGCCGCGTCCTTTGCGTCTGCGTAGTCGCGTGTGCGTGCGCACGCGATGATAAATACGTAGTGCACGTGCGTGTTGTCGACTGCTTGCTGGGCAGAGTTATCCATCAGTAATCCTTATATTTTGCAGGAGCTATTCCATGGGTGCCAGGAAAGTGCACAGCCCATTTTTAGAATAAGGGGGTGCTGTTGCAAAGTTGGGGCAGTTTAGGGTGCCAGGGTGTTGACCAGATCGAGGAATTCCTCAGCGTAGGTAATTTGCCTGCGTAGCTTTTCGTAGCGGGCGCGCGTCTCCTCACGAATGTCGGCAAGGGTGGCCTTGGCATTACTCCGTGCCTGCTGCGCGGGATCACTGTCCTGCCCGCCATCTGAACTATGAAGAATCTCCGCAGCTTCCAGGAAATCCCGCATCTGATCCAGAGTAAACCCCAGCGGTTTCATCCGTCGCACCAACAAAACACGACGTACATCAGCCTCACTATAAAGCCTGAACCCACCAGGGCTACGCCCCGATGGGGTAATCAGGCCGACGTTGTCATAATGACGCAAGGTGGGAATCGACAACCCCGTCTGGTCAACGACCTCGCCGATCTTGAAATTACTGTTTTGCATTGCCTGTTCTCCTTCACGGTGATGTTGCCCACGGGTTCCTGTGCCTGGGTTGGCGGTTGAGTAAAACTCCCGCTACCATAACCACCATCACCAACCCTAAAGCTACTAGAGGGTTGGATTCCTTTCGGGCGTTCGCCCAGTTACCTATCCCCTCAAAGATTGGACATCTATGACTGAAACTAGCACGGCGGCCCCCCACCCCCTCCTGAGTCCAGACGGCGCTGATGCCCCTACCGGGACCATCGCATCCTTCCGTTACGCATTTTCTTCCCCCGCCCGTATCCGTATAGAGATTCTGGCCGGACTGGCGGTATCCCTGGCACTGATCCCTGAGGCCATTGCCTTTTCCATCCTTGCCGGTGTTGACCCAGCCGTGGGTCTGTTTTCCTCGGTAGTCATGGCCATTGCGATCGCCTTTACCGGTGGCCGCCCGGCAATGATCACCGCCGCCACCGGGGCTATTGCCCTAGTCATTGCTCCTGTGGCGCGTGATTACGGGATGGATTATTTCATCGCCACCGTCCTGTTGGGCGGTGTCCTACAAATCGTGCTCGGCGCCCTCGGTGTGGCGAAACTTCAGCGTTTTATCCCCCGATCGGTGATGCTGGGTTTCGTCAATGCACTGGGCATTATGATTTTCACCGCCCAACTCGAACACCTCATTGACGTGCCTTGGATGGTCTACCCACTCGTCGGCTTGGGTGTGGTGATCATGATTTTCTTCCCCAAGCTCACCAGTGTGATCCCCGCCCCGCTGGTCACGATTATCGTGCTCACCGGTTTGGTCATTGCCGCCGGTTTGACTGTCCCGACGGTCTCGGACATGGGCAAGATGCCGGAGACCTTACCGTCCCTGTTTATTCCGAACGTGCCGTGGACGTTGGAGACCCTGCAGATCATCGCGCCTTATGCCCTGGCCATGGCCGTGGTCGGTCTCATGGAATCGTTGATGACCGCCAAGCTCGTCGATGACATCACCGACACTCATTCCGATAAAACTCGCGAATCCTGGGGACAGGGGGTGGCTAATATTGCCTCCGGTTTCTTCGGCGGCATGGGTGGCTGCGCGATGATCGGTCAAACCATGATCAACGTCCGCGAATCCGGGGCACGTACCCGCCTATCCACCCTGTTAGCCGGTGTGTTCCTGCTGGTCCTGGTCCTGGCACTGGGCGATATCGTTGGCATGATCCCGATGGCTGCGCTGGTGGCAATCATGATCATGGTCTCGGTCGGCACCATCGACTGGCACTCGGTGCATCCACGCACCCTTAAGCTCATGCCGGTCCCTGAGACCATTGTTATGGCCGTGACGATTATTGCCACCCTAGCCACCCACAACCTGGCCATCGGTGTGGTGCTGGGTGTGGTCACCGCGATGATCATGTTCGCCCGTCGGGTGGCACATATCGTTTCCATTGAAAAGGTCTCCGAGATCGACGGCGATGGCGATGGCCAGATTGATACTCGTACCTACCGGGTGCATGGCCAGTTGTTTTGGGCATCAAGCAATGACCTGGTTTATCGCTTTGATTACACCGATTCTGCCCGTCATATCACTATTGATCTCACTGAGGCGGAGATCTGGGATGCCTCCACGGTCGCGACCTTTGACGCGATTACGCAGAAGTTCCAGGACAAAGGCAAAACCGTGTCCATTATCGGGCTCGACGGTCCCAGTCAGGACCGGCTGAACCGACTGTCTGGCCGGCTTGGCACCGGTCACTAACATCCCCCGACTCGAGCACATCGACTTGGCGCCCCAACTTATAACCGGGGCGGGTGCTGTTGCAAAGTTGGGGCAGTAGGAAGATCGACGTGAAATAATCACAGCCATGGGTATCTTCTCCGGTCGTCGTTTCCCCGTGACATCATTCTGTGGGCAGTGCGCAGGTCACTGCCGCTACGGGGTGAGCTACCGAGACTTGGAGGAAATGATGACTTCAGCGGGGCGTGCCGGTCGATCACACCACGATCTATCGGTGGGTCCAGAAATACGCCCCTGAGCTGGATAAGCAAACACGGTGGTACCGGCAGGTACCTGACTGGCAGGCCAGTTCCTGGCGGGTGGATGAGACCTATATCCGGGTCGGTGGGAAGTGGTGCTACCTCTGATCTGGCGATCACCGCCGGTGGCCAGACCCTGGACTTTTACCTCTCCCCGAAGCGCAACGTCGCGGCAGCGAAGCGTTTCCTGGCCAAGACCCTCAGATCCAATGCGTCAGCCGGGTATCCCAGAGCGATCAACACCGATAAAGCACCCTCTCTAGCCAGGGCAATCGCCGAGTTGAAGTCAGAGGGAATCTGCCCGCCAACAGTGGAACACCGGCAGGTGAAATACCTCAACAACATCCTGGAAGGCGACCATGGTCGGCTGAAGCGGATCCTCGGGCCGAAAGGCGCGTTTAAGAACCGGACATCTGCATATCGGACGTTGAAAGGGATGGAGGCGATGCACTCATTGCGGAAAGGGCAAGGCACGATGTTTGACCTCACGGGCAACCGAACCCGGACGCGGTGATCGTCAACCGGGTCTTCGAGACGGCCTAACAACGCCCACACGCAGCGGCCATCAGAGAATGAGAAACTGAGTCTTCGCTGCTCTCCGCCCAACTTTGCAACAGCACCATCCAGAGGCCAAGAATTTTTTGGCTCAAAATGCACCAAAGGTATTATCCTCAACCGCCAAAATGTTACTTCCAGGTAAGAAATAGTCCCTATTTATAGATAGCTCCTGGCGGTTAATCCTGTCATCCTGGCTCTCGTCGAGCTGCAACTCTCGCATAGCGTGGTTGCTAAGGAGGTGTGCCCAATTGGATTACAAGTACCTACACACTTGATCGGTGCTGCACGTTTCAGGGTCCGGGTGCGCGGCGTCCTGTCTGAGGTCCGCGATAGTGTCGCGCAGCACGGAGAGCTGCGCGATCTGCTGCTCGATCTCAGCGAGGCGCACGTCAAGCAGGTCGCGCACGTGCTCGCAGGGCGCCTGGCCGCCGTCGCGGATGTCGAGGATCTGGCGGATCTGGGCGAGGGTGAGGCCCGCGGCCTGGCCGCGGTGGACGAAGTCGATCCGAGCGACCGTCTCGGGCGCGTAGTCGCGGTATCCGGACGGCGTGCGCTCGGTCGGGGGCAGAAGGCCCTGTTCCTCGTAGAAGCGAAGGGTCTTCGCGGTAGTGCCCGCCCTCTCGGCGAGTTCTCCGATCCGCATTGCTGTCTCCCTCCGTGGCCGCGCTTGACCTTCCCCTGCACTGGAAGGTCCAGTATGGCTGAGACAGAGCAGAAAGCCAAGAGTTGACAGGAGCAGCGATGCCTACGAAGTACGATCTCGCCATCATCGGATCGGGAGGCGGCGCGTTCGCCGCTGCGATCCGCGCCAGCACGCTCGGAAAGTCGGTGGTGATGATCGAGCGCGGGACGCTCGGCGGCACCTGCGTGAACACGGGCTGCGTCCCGTCGAAGGCGCTCATCGCCGCGGCCGGCGCGCGGCACGTCGCCGTCGACGCCGCAACCCGGTTCCCCGGGATCGCGTCGACGGCGGATCCCGTCGACATGCCCGCGCTGATCGCTGGGAAGCAAGCGTTGGTGGAGTCGCTGCGCGGCGATAAGTACGCCGACGTCGCCGACTCCTACGGCTGGCAGGTCCTCCGCGGCGACGCCTCGTTCGTGGGCACCCCTGATGCGCCGGTTCTCGATGTTGCCGGAGCCGACAGAAGCGTCGAGACCATCGAGGCCCACCACTACCTGGTCGCGACTGGTTCTCGCCCGTGGGCACCGCCGATCGACGGCCTGGAGGAGACCGGATACCTGACCTCGACCACGGCGATGGAGCTGACGGAGGTCCCCGAGTCGCTGCTGGTGCTCGGCGGCGGCTACATCGCCCTGGAGCAGGCGCAGCTGTTCGCCCGCCTCGGCTCGCAGGTCACGCTGCTCGTGCGGTCCCGGCTCGCCTCGAAGGAGGAGCCGGAGGTGTCGAAGGCGCTCCAGGAGGTGTTCGCCGACGAGGGCATCCGCGTCGTCAGCCGCGCAGTGCCCACCCGGGCCTCCCGCGGCACGGGAGGCGAGGCCGTCGTGACCGCCGCCGTGTCCGGCGGCTCGCAGGAGTTCCGCGCCGACCAGGTCCTGGTCGCCCTCGGACGCCGTCCCGTCACCGATGGCCTGAACCTCGATGCGGTCGGGGTGAAGACCGGAGACTCCGGCGAGGTGGTCGTCTCCGACCGGCTGCAGTCCTCGAACCCGCGGATCTGGGCCGCGGGCGACGTGACCGGGCACCCCGAGTTCGTCTACGTCGCCGCCCACCACGGCACCCTCGTCGCCGAGAACGCGTTCGCCGACGCCGACCGGTCCGTCGACTACGCCCGCCTGCCGCGGGTGACGTTCACCGGGCCCGCGATCGGCGCGGTCGGGATGACCGAGAAGGACGTCCTCGCCGCGGGGATCCGCTGCGACTGCCGCGTCCTGCCCCTGCACCACGTGCCCCGCGCCTTGGTGAACCGCGACACCCGCGGGTTCATCAAGATCGTCGTGAACGCCGAGACGAACGAGATCCTCGGCCTGACCGCCGTCGCCAAGGACGCCGGGGAGCTCGCCGCCGCAGGCGTCCACGTGCTCGGCAGGACCGTCGCCGAGATCGCCGACGCCTGGGCCCCCTACCTAACCATGGCCGAGGGCATCCGGATCGCCGCGAAGGCCTTCACCACCGACCCGTCGCTGCTGTCGTGCTGCGCATGAACGGCAACGCAGGCAATCGGGGAGATCTCATCCTGAAGAGGTGCAGACGATGAGCGCCCCTCCCCCTTGGTGGCTCCTGTCGGTTTTGAGATAAAGATGATTCGATAGGGCACACCCCAGGGGGACGGGTGCCCGGCAGGTGTCAGTGTCAGAAGGTGTTGGCACAGATCGGCCCTGGTGACCAGGGGTGTGACGACGACTTCTGAACACCATCCGGTCAGTCCTCATGGGCACTAGGACCTGTTATGAAAGTCGTTTGAGCCAGCGGTCAATGTTCGCGACCCGGATGACTGCCTCGAACCGGACGGCGAGTTTGTCGTATCGGGTGGCCACCCCGCGGTTGTGTTTGAGCGCGTTGAAGCAGCGTTCGACGACGTTGCGACCCTTATACGCCTCAGAGTCGAAGGCCGGTGGCCGCCCACCGGCAGACCCTTTGGCCTGACGGTTGTCGGCCTGGTCCTTTTTGACCGGGATCGTGGTGGTGATCTTCCGGCACCGCAGGTACGACCGGTTCGCCTGTGAGGAGTAGACCTTGTCCGCCAGCACCCGATCCGGCAGACTGCGGGGCCGACCGGGCCCGGGGCGGGCCACCCGAATCCGGTCCAGGACTTCGGTCAGCTGCGGGCTGTCACCGGCCTGCCCGGCGGTCAGCGTGAACGACACCGCCTGTAGGTGATGGTCACAGGCCAGATGAATCTTGGTGGAGAACCCGCCCCGAGACCGGCCGAGGGCATGGTTGTCCGGTTCGCCGTCGAGGCGGTCGGAGGAATCTCGCCGCGCTCCGGCGGCGTGGATATGCGCCCGGCTGGTAGTCGAGTCCACGGAGATGTCCCATCCGAGTTGTCCCTGGCCATCGGCTCGGGACTGAAGGGCGGCTTCGATCTGTGCCCAGGTGCCGGATAGTTGCCAGGCACGAAACAGGGCGTAGACCCGCGTGGAGGGTTCCCCAGCGCACGCCGGTGGGAGCTGGGGACAGTGTGGAGAAGATCACTAAAGGGGCCGCAAGGTGGACATCGGAGAAGTTCAGGCGTTAGTGTTACCTCCGTTAGATAACGGAACGGTAACGGTCTGATCTCCAACGGACATATCGCTGGAATTGCTCAGGGCGGGACAACAGACAACGACGGAAGACGAGTCATGCGCCTGAAGGCTTCGCGGTCATCCGGAGGAAAACACCGCACGATCACCACCTCGCAGACCAAGGGGCGTCTCGCCCTCGTGGCTGTAGCCGCCGGCGGTGGAGACTGCGCCGATGGCAGCGGCCATGAGGGCGATGCGGCTCTTAGTGGACCGCTGATTCGGGCTGGAAATGGTTCTACTCCTGTCATGCTGCCCACTGCACGGGCCTGGGCGATAACTCAATCGTGAGCACATCGTGACCGTTTCGTTATTGATTCGCAGAACCATACATACGGGCCTTGGGGTATGCAAGCCCCCCGTCAGCCTATAATTTGACTGTCAGAATCCCGGGCCGTATGCAGGGGAAAAAGCCCAGGTTAGCGCGCAAGTGGGAGAAGGGTGTCAGGATTCTTCCAGCTCAGACCCAGTTTCTGAGTGGAGAAATGCGCTCCGAATCACAAAGGCCACACGCTCCCGGGAGCGTGTGGCCTTGAAGGAAAGGTGGGGAGGGGGTGGCGTGGATAAGCGGGGGTCAGACAGCTCTACGCCGGTGGAACCCGTGATAGAAGACGGCCGTGATGATGGCGACGCCAGCCAGCGCGGCGTACATGGTGCCGTAACCGCGGGAAGCGACCAAGGCTTCCCGGAGGAGCATCGTCACCGCGTAAGTCACGAAAAAAGAACCGCTTTGGGATGAACTAGTCCCCGGGGCTCACCCGCCAGGTCCATCCCGGAATCGTGCCATTATAAGCCAGAACCTGAGCCTGACATCCGCGGATATCCACCTCTTGCTGGGCGGCAACTATCTTCACCTGCAGTAGCCCGTCCTGGCTGTGAAGTACTTCCGGCTGCCATAGGTCTCCTCCCACGAGGATGCCCGCGTCGTCGCCACCAGAGACCTGGGAGAAGAGGCGAATGGGTGGGCCCAGGGCAACCCGGTCTTGGAGACGCCGATTCCACCCGGGCCCATTGTCCTCGGCTGAGTGGCGTCAGGGCCTAATCTTTATCCTTACGGTTCTCAAGACGCCGCCGTTTCTCGTCGTACTCAGTGGCGTCGATCTCCCCTCGGGCATAGCGCTCATCGAGCATGTCTCGTGCCCGATTGCGCTCCGGTCTCTGAGCCCTGTCATCGCCTCCTGGGCCTCGTCCTATTCGGCCGCGGAAAATGCCGACCATGATCATGATCAAGACCACGATACCGAGCACGAGTAGGGCCAGGACCAACCAGCCCATTCCCATGCCCCAGCCCCCCATGTGGTCTCCATCCCAGTGCATGTTTCACTCCTTCGGGGTTTCCCGAGCAGCTGACCATCGTCGCCGGGGGAGCGCCAGGCCTTCCACATTTTCCGGATCAGTACCGCCAGCAGCTCTTCTTCTGCCTGTGGCCACCAGAATAGGTGGCATGCTCTCCTGCCTCGACTATTGAGGAGAACCCAGTCACAAAGCCAGTCTGGGACGAGAATCTTCACGAATTCTTCATCAGAGAGGACATGCAGGAACTCATCCTGGGTGGCTGTCTTTATCTCCAGAGAAGGGCAGCTGAATGATCACGTCAGACGAGGCTTGCTGTCAGGGGCAGAAGTCGTTTGCCTGCCTTTACCTCACGGAGGATGTGTGTGGCTAGGCGCCGAGGTATGACACTGTCACGCGGAGTCGATAGTAGGTCAGAGACGGTTTCGCTGGCCTGAGGGTGAACGCGGCTTCGGACTGTTCTCGAAACTGCCCCCACTGGTGACTGGCAGGGGGAAGCGTCAGTGCGTGGGCTTATCTTCGTGGTCGATGCCAGCGTGTTCCTTGCCCTTCTGGAAGTTGAGCAGGCGCAGCGCGTTTGCGACGACGATGAGAGTGGATCCCTCGTGGATAAGCACGACGGCGCCGATATTCAACCCGAGGAAGGTCGCGATGATGAGGACAACGACGACTGCGAGGCTGGCGATGAGGTTTTGCCGGATGATCTGGCCAGTCGCCCGGCTCAGCCGGACAGCGAACGGGACGCGTCCGAGGTCGTCACTCATCAACGCGATGTCACAGGTCTCCAGCGCGACCGTCGACCCAGCGGCACCCATCGCAATGCCGACGTCGGCGCGGGCCATGGCGGGGGCATCGTTGACACCGTCGCCGACCATCGCGATCGGATGGTATGTCTTGGCCAGGCCCGTGATGTGGGTGACCTTATCCTCGGGGAGCAGCTCTCCGATCGCCGTGTCGACGCCGACTTCCCGGCCGACCGCGTCGGCCACCCGCTGGTTGTCGCCGGAGATCATGACCAGATGGCCCACCCCTGTGTCCCGGAGCATGCTGAGCACCTGGGCAGATTCGTTGCGGGAGGCATCCATCACTCCGACGACCCCAAGGAAGCGGTCACCACGACGGACCACCATCAACGTCTGCCCCGAGTCGCGGGCCTTCGTGTAGGCCTCGGCCAGCGAAGGAGGCAGCTTAAGCTGCTGCTCATCGAACATGCGGAGGTTGCCCACTTCCACCCGTTCTCCGTCGATCGTCGCAGTGATGCCGCGTCCAGTGAGGGCAGAGAGATCGGTGGCCACCAACCGCTCGGTCTCCGGGACGCGGGGGGCAAGGTCGCGGACGATCGCGGCAGCGAGGGGGTGATCGCTGAGCGATTCGACAGCCACAAGTGTGGGGATCAGTTCCGCTTCGGACGTATCGTTGGCGGAGGCCAGTGAGGTCACTCGGGGCGCGCCCCACGTGAGGGTGCCGGTCTTGTCGAACGCTATCGCCTTTACTCGGCCCAGTGTCTCGAGCGGGGCACCGCCCTTGACGAGCACGCCGGCCCGGGCAGCGCGAGCCACACCCGCCAGGACCGCGGCTGGGGTGGCGATCGCGAGAGCACATGGACTCGCGGCGACGAGCACGGTCATGGCGAGGTAGAAAGCGTCGGAGAACGGTTGTGCGAACACGAACATCGACACCAACAAGGTGGCGATGACCCCGAGGATCACGGCGGGCACGTACCAGCGCTGGAACCGGTCTATGAACTGCTGGGTCGGGGACACGGCCTGGTCGGCGGTGCGAACGAGCTCGACGACTTTGCTCAGCGTTGAGTCGGCGGCGGTCGCGGTGACCTCGATCTCGAGCACGCCGGACCCGTTCACGGTGCCGGCGAACACTCGATTGGCGGCGGGGAGGGTGTCAATCGTGTGCATCGTCCGCTGTGGGTCGGCCACCGGTTCCTTCTCCACGGGGATCGACTCGCCCGTGACCGCTGATTGATCAACGGCGGACATCCCGGAGATAACGAACCCGTCCGAGGGGATGCGGGAATTCGGGCGGATGACCACGATGTCTCCGACCACGAGTTCCTCCACGGGCACTTCCACGGGTTCGGTATCACCGCGGCGCACCAGGGCGTGGCGGGGGGCGAGTTCGGCGAGGGCCTCAATGGACTTGCTGGCGCGGCTGAGGGCGTACTCCTCGAGGGCGTGGCCGAGGCTGAACAAGAACAGCAGCACCGCTCCCTCCGCCCACCGGCCGATGAGGGCAGCGCCGACCGCGGCGACAAGCATGAGGAAGTCAACCTCGAACTTCCCCCGCAGCGTGGAGGAGATCGCGGTGCGGATGGTGAAGAACCCGCCGAAGAAGTAGGTGGCGAGAAAGAACGCCAACGGCCATCCGACCATCGGCAGCCCCAAGGCGAACTGCGCAATCATCCCACCGGCGTAAGTGACGCCGGCGGCGATCGAGAACCCCAACTCCCAGCGTGCGGAGCCGTGGGCATGCTCGCCGGTAGGGGTGGTCGGCGCTGTCGGTGTCAGGGTTGTGGGGGATCCGTTCGGGGCATGGGGCTGGCCGGGGTCATGGCCGTGGTCGGGCGTGCTCATGCCTGTAGCCTAGCAGGGAAAACCCCTTATTGAAAGCTTATTGAAAATGCTTGATGGCATCCGGTCTGGTACGGCCCACGCAAGTGTGAGGCGGGTTGAACGGTGCTGCGGGGAAGGCCACGGTTAGAACCGTTCGCGCTGGCGACGAGCGAATTTTCGGGAGTGATCCGGTCGACTGTCACCGTAGCGGTCGTGCAACATGCGTGAACGGTCACCGGAGGATGCGGACGTGGTGGTTCCGGTAGGGGCGGGGCCAGGGGTGTCGTTCTCCGGATGAGTGGTGCGGAGGGTGCCCATCGTGCCGGAATCCGTGTCACCGTCCTGTTGGTCCGTGGTCTGCTCGGCGGATGCGGCGTCGACGGAAAGCTCGGCCTCCTCGCGGCGCACGCGGCGGTGTTCCTTTAACTCCGCCCAGATGAAGTAGCCCAGGCCGAGCGGGGCCATGATGCCAAAGGCGATCCACTGGAAGGCGTAGGACAGGTGTGAGCCGCGGTCGAGCATGGGCACCGGGATGGCGTTGATCTCCCCGGCCTGTCCCTCGGCCAACTGCACATAGTCCTGTGCGAGATCTGTGCCGGTTACCTCGGCGATCTGCTCGGTGTTGATGCCGTAGACCTGGCGGTAGCCCTGGTCCTCGATCGGCGGGGACATCGGTGTCTGCTCGGCAAATCGGGCGTGGCCGAGAATGGACTGCTCACCGGTCGGCGGGGTGTCCATCGGGGGGGACACCGCCCTCGAACGGCGGTTGAAAACCACGGTTGACCAGGATCACCT
The DNA here is from genome assembly GCF_001941345.1 of Corynebacterium stationis. Taxonomy (NCBI): domain Bacteria; kingdom Bacillati; phylum Actinomycetota; class Actinomycetes; order Mycobacteriales; family Corynebacteriaceae; genus Corynebacterium; species Corynebacterium stationis. The sequence goes on along the minus strand of NZ_CP009252.1, from coordinate 2,202 downwards.
CACCGGAGTTCAGCTGGAAGGGGGTCAGGGCGTGGAAGGCGGAGGAGGAGTCGACCGGACGGTTGCGCATCAAGACCTCATCCTCGGGCAGATAGTGGCCCTCAAGGATGACCCGCGCCCATTCCTCCTCAGGCTCAATGCTGCCCTGGGCGTCGAAGACCTCCTCGGCGGGGACGGGCTCGACCTCGAAGGCGGCCTCGATCTGATCGTTGCGCTCGACGATGGCACCGTCCCTGCTCAGCTGCCATGGGGCCAGAAAGGTAAAGGAGAAATAGGAGAAGGCGATGATGGCGAGGACACCGAACACCCAGCCGGGCCGGAGGAATGTCCACCAGCCCTTCTTCTGCGCGGCCCGCTCGTACCTGCGTTCATGTGTGCTGCTCACGGCCATGACTTCTACTTCCCCGTCCGGTGAGAAAATGCATTCTTTTCCAGTGTGCTGATGGGTGAAAACACTAGTAGACCCGGGTCTTTCCGTGCGCATCCTCATCCGTTGGAACCGTGGCCGTCGCCACCGGGTTGAGGTCAGGATGCTTGGTGCGGGCGGCCCGTAGGCCGTTGGTGATGACGATGACCTCGGCCACCTCGTGGACCAGGACCACCGCCGCCAGTCCCAGCACGCCGGTGATCGCCAGCGGGAGCAAAACGATGATGATCGCCAGGGACAGGACGATGTTCTGGTTGATGATGGCCCGTCCCCGGCGGGCATGGTGCAAGGCGCGGGGGATCAGGCGCAGGTCATCGCCGGTAAACGCCACGTCCGCGGACTCGATCGCGGCATCCGAACCCTTAGCACCCATGGCGATGCCGATGTCTGCCGAGGCCAGGGCGGGGGCGTCGTTGATGCCGTCGCCGATCATCGCCACCGGACCCCGCTCATGCAGGTCAGCCACGGCCCGGGCCTTGTCCTCCGGGCGCAGCTCGGCTCGAACGTCCGCGATGCCGGCCGCATGAGCCAGGGCGGTGGCGGTACGCGTGTTATCACCGGTGAGCATGGTGATCCCGAAACCCTCGTCCGCGAGCGATTTGATGACCTGAGGTGTTTCCGGGCGGAGTTCATCGCGCACCCCGACTGCACCCACGGGCTGGTCGTCGCGGTGGACGATGACCACGGTCATGCCCTTGTTCTCCAGGTCCTCGATCTGGGTGGCCAGGGGGCCAGGGAAAAGCCAGCGGGGGCTGCCCACCGCAATGCGCACCCCGTCGACCACCCCGGTCATCCCTTGGCCGGCGGCCTCGTCGACCTGCTGGGCGGCCGGGGCCTGCGGTGTGGCGGCGGTGATCGCCGATGCCAGAGGGTGGGTGGAGTGGGCCTCCAGTGCTGCCGCCCAGCCCAGGACATCGGCCTGGCTGGCGTTCTCGGTGGTGAGCACCTGGGCGACGGTGGGCTGGTTACGGGTCAAGGTACCGGTCTTATCGAGTGCCAGATGCCGGATGCCACCGAGGCGCTCAAAGGCGGCGCCGGACTTGATGACCACGCCGAACTTACTGGCCGCCCCGATGGCGGAGACCACCGTGACCGGCACCGAGATCGCCAACGCACACGGCGACGCGGCGACCAGGACAACCAAGGCACGTTCGATCCACACACCTGGATCCCCGAACAGGGACCCGATCACGGCGACCAGGACGGCGAGGATGAGGACACCGGGCACCAAGGGGCGGGCCAACCGGTCGGCGATACGCGCGCGTTGGCCCTTATCGTTTTGGGCCTGCTCCACCAGCTCGACGACGGTGGTCAGGGAGTTATCCGTGCCGGCGGCGGTGGCCTCAACCTCCAGTGCCCCGGTGGTGTTGATCGACCCGGCCAGCACCGCATCGCCGGGCCCGACCTCGACGGGGATAGATTCGCCGGTGATCGCCGAAGTGTCCAGGCTGCTGCGCCCAGACTGGACCACCCCGTCGGTGGCCAGGCGTTCCCCCGCGGCCAAGCGCAACACGTCACCCGGGATGAGGTCTTCGACCTGTACGGTGCGGGTCGCCCCATGGGCGGCGATGATCGTCGCGGCCGAGGGGATCAGGGCCAGCAGGGCACGCAGGCCCGAGCGGGCCTTGTCCATCGCCTTATCCTCCAGCGCCTCGGCGATGGAGTAGAGGAAGGCCAGGGCGGCGGCCTCCTCGATGAAGCCCAACAGGACGGCACCGATGGCGCTGATCGTCATCAACAGCCCGATGCCCAGCTTGCCCCGGGTGACCAGTCCC